>NZ_JAAGLX010000230.1:0-397 GCF_010548325.1 Streptomyces sp. SID13666
TACCGGTTTATTCCCGGCCCGCGCCTCGGACCGCGCTCCGGTCCCGGTCTGTGTCGGAGGACACTTCGGTATCGGGACGGATGTCGATGCGCCAGCCGGTGAGCCGCGCCGCGAGGCGGGCGTTCTGGCCCTCCTTGCCGATGGCCAGCGACAGCTGGTAGTCGGGCACGATCACCCGTGCGGAGCGGGTGTCCCAGTCGACGACCTCGACCTCGCTCACCCGGGCGGGGGACAGCGCGTTCGCGACCATCTCCGCCGGGTCGTCCGACCAGTCGACGATGTCGATCTTCTCGCCGTGCAGCTCGGCCATCACGTTGCGCACGCGGCTGCCCATCGGGCCGATGCCGGCGCCCTTCGGGATCAGGCCCGAGCGGGTGGACCGGACTGCGATCTTGGT
>NZ_JAAGLX010000231.1:0-394 GCF_010548325.1 Streptomyces sp. SID13666
AACACGCAGCACGCGCAAGGGATCTTCGGCGAATGCCGGTGAAACGTGGCGCAACAGGCGCTTATCGAGATCGTCCTTGCCGTGATAGGGGTCGTACACCGTGCCCGCTTCGTCTTCGGCCATCGCATTGATGGTCAAGTCACGGCGGATCAGGTCTTCTTCCAAGGTCACATCGGGGCTTGCATGGAAGGTGAACCCACCATAGCCACGCCCGCTCTTGCGTTCGGTGCGCGCCAGGGCGTATTCCTCGCCGGTTTTCGGGTGCAGGAACACCGGAAAATCAGCGCCAACTGGCCGAAAGCCCTTGGCGTGCATTTCTTCGACCGTGGCGCCGACCACCAGCCAGTCGATATCACTGACGGGGCGGCCGAGCCGGCGGTCGCGCACGGCGCTG
>NZ_JAAGLX010000232.1:0-393 GCF_010548325.1 Streptomyces sp. SID13666
CCCCAGCAACTGCTGTCGGAGCATGTGCGGCGCATTCTTGCCGCCCCGGTGTACGATCTGGCCATCGAAACACCCCTGCAAGCTGCGCCCGCGTTGTCTGCCAGCCTGGGCAACCAGGTGTTGCTCAAGCGGGAAGACCTGCAGCCTACCTTCTCGTTCAAGATCCGCGGGGCCTACACCCGCTTGTCACGCCTGAGTACCGTGCAGCGTGAGCACGGGGTGATCACTGCCTCCGCGGGCAACCATGCCCAGGGCGTGGCCCTGGCCGCATCGCACCTGGGCATGAAGGCCACCATCGTCATGCCTACCACCACGCCATCGCTGAAGGGGGAAGGGGTACGCTCGCGCGGTGGCCATGTAGTGCTACGCGGCCAAAGCTTCCCCCATTCCTTG
>NZ_JAAGLX010000233.1:0-392 GCF_010548325.1 Streptomyces sp. SID13666
TCCGGCATGTTCATCAACAAGACGCTCTTCGAGAAGGCCGGCGTCCCGTTCCCGACCTCGCCCGCGAAGACCTGGACCTGGGACGACTTCATCAAGGCGGCGAACGAGGTCCGGGAGAAGACCAAGGCCAAGTACTCCCTGACGTTCGACCAGTCGCCGTCCCGGCTCCGCGCCATGGTCTACGAGATGGGCGGGCAGTACGTCCACGCGGACGACTCCGGCAAGTTCTCGGTGGACGCGGCGACCAAGAAGGCCGTGAACACCTTCGTCGGATGGAACGACGACAAGACCATGCCGAAGTCGGTGTGGACGAGCGGCGCCGACCCGTCGGCCATGTTCCAGAGCGGTGACGTCGTCGCCTACTGGTCCGGCGTGTGGCAGGTTCCCGCCTT
>NZ_JAAGLX010000234.1:0-392 GCF_010548325.1 Streptomyces sp. SID13666
ACAGTAGATGTGCGGTCTTCGAGAGCGAGCACCCCGGACACCCGCCCGGCGCCCGTCCCTCACCCCCAGGGCCGTCACCACGCCAGTACGGCCGACACTGCTACGACGGGACCAGTAATGGCTGATTTCTCCCGCCTGCCCGGACCGAACGCCGACCTGTGGGACTGGCAGCTGCTAGCCGCCTGCCGAGGCGTCGACAGCTCCCTCTTCTTCCACCCCGAGGGCGAACGGGGAGCCGCCCGCAGCGCCCGGGAGACCTCCGCCAAGGAGGTCTGCATGCGCTGCCCCGTACGCGCCGAGTGCGCCGCCCACGCCCTCGCCGTCCGCGAGCCCTACGGCGTCTGGGGCGGCCTCACCGAGGACGAACGCGAAGAACTGATGGGCCGCGCCCG
>NZ_JAAGLX010000235.1:0-392 GCF_010548325.1 Streptomyces sp. SID13666
CCTCGCGGTGCTGGATCGTCGCGCGCAGCGCCTGGCCGAACCGGCTGTGCTTCATGAGCAGGTACAGGAGCGCGAGCGAGAGCGCCGCGAGGCCGAACGCCACGAGCTTCACGACGGCGATCCGCGCCCCGAAGAACTCGATGCTCGCGCCCGAGTACGGGAGCTGGATGCGCCGCTGCGTGCCGCTCCAGACGAAGCCGATCATGCCCTCGATGAAGAGCGCGACGGCGAACGTGAGGAGGACGGACATCATGGTGAGCGTCGCGGGCCGCAGGCGCGTGATGAGCAGGCGCTGCATGCCCACGCCGACGAGGAAGAACAGCGGCACCGTGATGACGAGCGACAGTAGCGGGTCCATGCCGGTCTGCTGGTTGAAGAACCAGGCGAGGTAC
>NZ_JAAGLX010000236.1:0-392 GCF_010548325.1 Streptomyces sp. SID13666
CCACCCGCTCGTCGGCGACCCTGCGGGCCAGCCCCTCCTCGGACAGCCGGCCGGCGTTGCGGCACAGCACGACCGAGCCGCCGGCGGCCAGGGGCGCGTACAGCCCGGCCGCGAGCCCTTCCCAGGTCTCCCAGCCGAGCCCGGACAGGACCCGGTCGCCCGGACCGAGGCCGAGGCGGGCCGCCTCCGCGCGGGCCTCCTCGACCAGCTGGGGGCCGGTCAGCTCGCGGCCGGCCACGGACAGGGCCGGCTCGTCGGGCTCCACCGGCGCGAAGGGCGCGAACCGGTCGCCCTGCCCGGGTACCTCCACGGCGTAGTCGGCGAAGCCTTCGGGAGCGTGCGGGAACCGCCCGCCCAGGGGGCGCAGCGCCAGCGCGATCCGCTCGCCGGAG
>NZ_JAAGLX010000237.1:0-391 GCF_010548325.1 Streptomyces sp. SID13666
CGCGATCATCGACGCGATCGCGTAGTAGGCCTGCTGTATTTCGCGCGGCGTGCGGTCGTGGGGCAGCCACGGCGCCACGAAGCGGTGCATGCGCGCACCGGGAAGGCGAGGTCGTAGGAGGCGTTGAACCGGTCGCTCGCCGTGTCCCCTCAGGAGTCGCAGGTCATCGGGGACAGTCCGACGAAGGAGAACGCGGCGGCCGGCAACGTCAACAGGGCGGAGACGAGCGGCGCGACGAACGCGCCGGGGCTGCGGGCGGGGTCCGGGATCATGGATCCAGTGCACTCCGAGGGAAGAGCTGGAACATGAGTGCGCGTACGCATGTGACCTCCTTGCTGACCTGCGAAACTCTTAGGCCCACGTACGTATTTAATGCGACAGCGCCGAAGAG
>NZ_JAAGLX010000238.1:0-391 GCF_010548325.1 Streptomyces sp. SID13666
CCGTCCTCACGCTGTGCGTGGCCCTGGACGGCGACGGCGCCTCCACCTTCCTCATCACCGTCTCCGCACTGCTGCCGGTCTACAAGCGGCTCGGTATGAACCCCTTGGTCCTGTCCGGAGTGGTGTGCCTGGGCGCGGGCGTGATGAACATGGTCCCCTGGGGTGGCCCGACCGCACGCGCCATGGCGGCGCTGAAACTGGACAGTTCCGAGGTCTTCAACCCCGTGCTGCCCGCGATGGGCCTCGGCGTCGCCTGGGTGCTGGTGGCCTCGTACCTGCTCGGCCGCCGGGAACGCGACCGCCTTGCCGCGTTGTCCCCGCCGGGTCCGGCCACGGACGGGCGCGAGGGCGCCGACGAGCGGGCCGTCCTTGAACCCGCCGCTGCGACGAC
>NZ_JAAGLX010000239.1:0-390 GCF_010548325.1 Streptomyces sp. SID13666
GGGTCAGCTGCGGGCTGGCGGCAACATTGGCGAAGGTCCTGCCACGCCCTTCCAGGCGCCGCTGCCCGGCTTCGGCAAAACCACGCCCGATCAATTCCGCCGCCAGCACCTCACGGTCACGCAGCGGCGTGGTGAGGGTACCCAACATCCTGGCGGCGTCCTCCAGTTGCTCCACCCCCGGCAGCCCACGCAGCGGTCGCAGCAGGCTGCGCAGACGCCGCAGCGTGGTGCGCAGGTCGTGCAAGGCCTCACTGTCAGTATCAGCAGCCAGGCGTTCGCGGCAGGCCAGCAGGCGCACCTGCAAGGCCACTATCTGGGCAACCACATGATCGAGCATGGCAGACATTGAAAGACGCTCCTTGGTCAGCGCCCGGCGCGAGACTCACGAAT
>NZ_JAAGLX010000023.1:0-138072 GCF_010548325.1 Streptomyces sp. SID13666
CGCCGATGAGGACGTCGGTGGCGCGGTTGATGCCGTCGATCAGGGAGTGGCGGCAGCCGTACTTGTTGTCGAACTTCGACTTGGTGACCGCGTCATTGACGTTGATGGCCGGGAAGAGCAGCGAGCCCTCCTGCATCATCTCGTACAGGCGGTGAACACCGGTGGTGGTCTCCTCGGTGACGCCGCGGATCTCCGACGCCAGCTGCGTCCACTTCTGGGAGTTCTCACCGATGGTGCGGCGGAGGAGCTGGAGGATGTGGCCGTACTCCTCGGAGTCGTCGGCGGCGGTGGCCGGGACCTCGCCGGCCTTCTCGAACTCGACGCCCTTGTGGATCAGGAGGGTGGCGTCGCCGCCGTCGTCCAGGATCATGTTCGGGCCGCCGGTGGGGGTGTTCGGCCAGGTCAGCGCCTGCTCCGTGCACCACCAGTACTCCTCCAGGCTCTCGCCCTTCCAGGCGAAGACCGGCACACCCTGCGGGTTCTCGGGGGTGCCGTTCGGGCCGACCGCGATGGCGGCGGCCGCGTGGTCCTGGGTGGAGAAGATGTTGCAGGACGCCCAGCGGACCTCGGCACCCAGCGCGACCAGGGTCTCGATGAGGACGGCGGTCTGGATCGTCATGTGCAGCGAGCCGGTGACCCGCGCGCCGGCCAGCGGCTGCGCCTCGGCGTACTCGGCACGGATCGACATCAGGCCGGGCATCTCGTGCTCGGCCAGCGTGATCTCCTTGCGGCCGTAAGCGGCCTGGGAGATGTCCGCGACCTTGAAATCAGCGGCGGTGAGGAACGGCATCTGCACTCCTAATGTTTCGGTGAATGTCCAAGGCGGCCGTGGACCGATTGAGGGTGATGTAGTGGAGCCCCGGAGCGCCGGCGTCGAGCAGGCGCTGGGCCAACCGGGTCGCGTGGTCGACCCCGATCCGGTGGGCGACGTCCGGGTCGTGCTCGGCCGCCGCCAAC
Source organism: Streptomyces sp. SID13666 (assembly GCF_010548325.1). Classification (NCBI taxonomy): domain Bacteria; kingdom Bacillati; phylum Actinomycetota; class Actinomycetes; order Kitasatosporales; family Streptomycetaceae; genus Streptomyces; species Streptomyces sp. SID13666. The sequence goes on from NZ_JAAGLX010000023.1 coordinate 958, forward strand.
TGGGCTGCCAGATCGTCCGGGAACGTCGCATTGCTCAGTTCGGCGAAGCGGCGGATCTGCCGGACGTCGGTGGCGGGCATGATCTCCGGGATGATCGGCAGATCGCATCCGGCGGCGGCCACCCGGTCCCGGAGCCTGAAGTAGTCCTCGGCCCGGAAGAACATCTGGGTGATGGCGTAGTCGGCCCCGGCCCGCGCCTTGGCGACGAAGTGCCGGACCTCGGTCTCCCAGTCGGGTGAACGCGGGTGGCGCTCGGGGAAGGCCGCGACGCCGATGCTGAAGTTCCCCGACCCCTTGACCAGCGTGACCAGTTCCCGGGCGTGGTTCAGCCCGTCCGGGTGCGGCACCCACGCACCGCGCGGATCGCCCGGTGGATCACCGCGCAGCACCAGGACGTCCCGGACGCCCGCGTCGGCGTACTGCCCGATGATGCGCCGCAGTTCACCGACCGAGTGCCCGACCGCCGTGAGATGGGCCACCGGGCGCAGACTCGTCTGGGCGGCGATCCGCTGGGTGACCGCGATGGTGCGGGAGCGGGACGAGCCGCCGGCGCCGTAGGTGACCGAGACGAAGGTGGGGGCGACGGCCTCGATCCGCCGGATGCTCTCCCACAGCGAGCGCTCGCCCGCGTCCGTCTTCGGCGGGAAGAACTCGAAGGAGAAGGACCGGGTTCCCGAGGCCAGGATCTCGCGCAGCGTGCTCATGAGGGGCCTCCATGAGCGTTGAAGTAGCTGGCTTCCGGGTGGTGGATGACGATCGCGTCGGTGGACTGCTCGGGGTGCAGCTGGAACTCCTCGGAGAGGTTGACCCCGATGCGTTCCGGCTGGAGCAGGTCCATGATCTTGGCGCGGTCCTCCAGGTTGGGGCAGGCCGGGTAGCCGAGGGAGTAGCGGCAGCCCTGGTACTCGGTGCGGAACATCGCGTCCAGGTTGTCCGGGTCGGCGCCCGCGATCCCCAGCTCGGACCTGACGCGTCCGTGCCAGTACTCCGCAAGCGCTTCGGTCAACTGGACGGACAGCCCGTGCAGTTCCATGTAGTCGCGGTAGGCGTTCGCGGCGAAGATCTCGTTCGCCGCCACCGAGACCCGGTTGCCGACGGTGACGACCTGCATCTCGATGACGTCGGTCTCGCCGGAGTCCTCCGGGCGGAAGAAGTCCGCCAGGCACAGCCGGCGCCCGCGGCGCTGCCGGGGGAAGGTGAAGCGGGTCCGTTCGCCGCCGTCCTCGCCCAGGATGATCAGATCGTCGCCCTTGGACACGCAGGGGAAGTAGCCGTAGACGATGGCCGCTTCGAGCATGTTCTCGGTGTGCAGGCGGTCCAGCCACATCCGCAGCCGCGGCCGGCCCTCGGTTTCCACCAGCTCCTCGTACGAAGGACCGCTGCCGCGAGCCGACTTCAGGCCCCACTGGCCCTTGAAGAGCGCGGCCTCGTCCAACCAGGCCGCGTAGTCCTTGAGCGGTGTGCCCTTGATGATGCGGCTGCCCCAGAACGGCGGGGTGGGGACCGGGTTGTCGGTGACCACGTTCGACCGGACCGAACCGCGTTCCTCGTCCGGCTCCTCGATGACGATGGCCGGACGTACCGGTACCCGCCGCTGCTTAAGCTCCGGCAACGTCGCGCCCGGCACACCGCGCTTGACGGCGATCAGCGCGTCCATCAGCCGCAGGCCTTCGAACGCGTCGCGGGCGTAGCGGACCTCGCCCTCGTAGATCTCGTGCAGGTCCTGCTCGACATAGGCGCGGGTCAATGCTGCGCCACCCAGAATGACGGGGTAGTCGGCGGCCATCTTGCGCTGGTTGAGCTCCTGCAGGTTCTCCTTCATGATCACCGTCGACTTCACGAGGAGTCCCGACATCCCGATCACGTCGGCCTTGTGCTCGGTCGCCGCGTCCAGGATCGCCGCCACCGGCTGCTTGATCCCCAAATTCACGACGTTGTAGCCGTTGTTGGACAGGATGATGTCGACGAGGTTCTTGCCGATGTCATGGACGTCGCCGCGCACGGTGGCCAGCACGATGGTGCCCTTGCCGTCGGCGTCGGACTTCTCCATGTGCGGTTCGAGGTAGGCGACCGCGGTCTTCATGACCTCCGCGGACTGCAGCACGAACGGCAACTGCATCTGACCGGACCCGAACAGCTCGCCCACGACCTTCATGCCCTCCAGCAGGGTGTCGTTGACGATCGCCAGCGCGGGACGGGTCGTGAGCGCCTCGTCCAGGTCCCGGTCCAGGCCGTTCTTCTCCCCGTCGATGATCCGCCGCTGCAGCCGCTCGTCCAGTGGCAGGGCGGCGAGCTCCTCGGCGCGGCCGGCCTTCACCGACTTCATGTCGACGCCCTCGAAGGCCTCCAAGAAGGCCTGCAGCGGGTCGTAGCCCTCACGGCGCCGGTCATAGACCAGATCAAGAGCGATCTCCCGCTGCTCCTCGGGGATACGAGCGATCGGCACGATCTTCGCGGCGTGCACGATCGCGGAGTCCAGACCTGCCGCAACGCATTCGTTGAGGAACACGGAGTTCAGTACGACGCGGGCGGCCGGGTTGAGCCCGAAGGAGATGTTCGACAGGCCGAGGGTCGTCTGCACCAGGGGGTGGCGGCGCTTCAACTCCCTGATCGCCTCGATGGTGGCGATGCCGTCCTTGCGGGACTCCTCCTGGCCGGTGGCGATCGTGAAGGTCAGGCAGTCCACCAGGATGTCGGACTCATGGATGCCCCAGTTGGTGGTCAGATCCGTGATGAGGCGCTCAGCGATGGCGACCTTGTGCTCGGGGGTGCGGGCCTGGCCCTGCTCGTCGATCGTCAGCGCGATCAACGCGGCACCGTGCTCCGAGGCCAGTGCGGTGACTTGCGCGAAACGTGACTCAGGTCCGTCACCGTCCTCGTAGTTGACGGAGTTGATGACGGCGCGACCACCGAGCTTCTCCAACCCGGCCTTCAGTACAGGAACTTCGGTGGAGTCCAGCACGATGGGCAACGTCGACGCGGTCGCGAAACGGCCCGCGATCTCACTCATGTCGAGGGCGCCGTCGCGGCCGACGTAGTCCACGCACAGGTCGAGCAGGTGCGCGCCCTCGCGGATCTGGTCGCGGGCCATCTCGACGCAGTCGTCCCAACGGCCTTCGAGCATGGCCTCACGGAACTTCTTCGAGCCGTTGGCGTTCGTCCGCTCACCGATCGCCAGATACGACGCGTCCTGCTTGAACGGCACCGTCTGGTAGAGCGACGCGGCACCTGGTTCGGGGCGCGGGTTGCGCGGCGACAGGTCCAGGCCCCGCACCCGCTCCACGACCCGCCGCAAGTGCTCGGGGGTGGTGCCGCAGCAGCCGCCGACCAACGACAGCCCGTACTCCCGCACGAAGGTCTCGTGCGCGTCAGCGAGGTCCTCCGGCGACAGCGGGTAGTGCGCGCCGTCCTTGCCCAGCACCGGCAGGCCGGCATTGGGCATGCACGAGACGGCGATACGGGCATGCTGCGACAGATAGCGCAGGTGCTCGCCCATCTCGGCCGGCCCGGTAGCGCAGTTCAGCCCGATCATGTCGATACCGAGCGGCTCCAGCGCCGTCAGCGCCGCACCGATCTCGGAACCCAGCAGCATCGTGCCCGTCGTCTCGACGGTCACATGCGTGATGATGGGCAGGTTGCTTCCGAGTTTCCGCAGAGCGCGATGCGCGCCGAGGATGGCGGCCTTGGTCTGCAGGAGGTCCTGAGTGGTCTCCACCAGGATCGCGTCCGCGCCGCCCTCGGCGAGCCCGGCCACATTCGCCTCGTAGCCGTCCCGCAGCGCCACGTAGGGTGCGTGGCCGAGCGTGGGCAGCTTGGTGCCGGGGCCGACGGAGCCGAGCACCCAGCGCGGCCGGTCGGGCGTGGCGAAGCCGTCCGCCACCTCACGGGCCAACCGGGCGCCCGTCAGGGACAGTTCGTGGATCCGTTCGGGGATGTCGTACTCCCCCAGTGCCGCCAGGTTGGCGCCGAAGGTGTTGGTCTCGACGCAGTCGACACCCGCCGCGAAGTACTCCTCGTGCACCGACCGGACGATGTCCGGCCGGGTGACGTTCAGAACCTCGTTGCACCCCTCCAGGTTCTCGAAGTCGTCCATCGAGGGGTCCTGGGCCTGCAGCATCGTGCCCATCGCGCCGTCGGCCACCACCACCCGGGTGGCGAATGCCCGACGCAGCGCGTCCGACCGGGCGGCCGCGCTCATGACACGCCCACCAGTTGGGGCTCGATCGCATCGGCCGCCTCGTCGCCGTGGGCGATCTGGATACGGGCGGTGAGCTCGGCCGGTGAGATCTCGTACTCCTGGGTCCCGATGGATTCCAGCACCACTGACGCCAGCGCGCAGCCGAGCTGGGCGGAACGGATGTCGGACCACTTCCAGGCGACGCCTGCCAGGAAACCCGACCGGAAGGCGTCACCGACTCCCGTCGGATCCACCACCGTGGCGTCCGGCACCGCGGACACGGAGAGGGTCGGCTCGCCGGCCCGCGCGATGTCCACACCGTCGGCGCCGCGGGTGGTCACCCAGGTGCCGACCTGGTCGAGCAGCTGGGAGTGGGTCCATCCCGTGCGCTCCTGGAGCAGCGAGGCCTCGTAGTCGTTGGTGAACAGGTAGGTCGCACCGGTCACCAACTGCCGGGCCGATGGTCCGTCGAGACGCGCGAGCTGCTGCGAGGGATCGGCGGCGAACGAGATGCCCAACTCACGGCACTCCGCGGTGTGCCGGAGCATCGCGTCCGGGTCGTTGGGCGAGACCACGACCAGATCGAGACCACCGGCCCGCTCCACGACCGGGGCGAGGGCGATCTCCCGGGCCTCGGACATCGCACCCGCGTAGAAGGTCGCGATCTGGTTCTGGTCCGCGTCGGTGGTGCAGACGAAGCGCGCGGTGTGCCGGGTCTCGCTCACCCGTACCGAGGCGGTGTCGACGTCGTTGCCCTCGAGCCACTGCCTGTACTCCGCGAAGTCGACGCCCGCCGCCCCGACCAGCAGGGGCCGGATTCCCAGCCGTCCCAGGCCGATGGCGATATTGGCCGCCACCCCGCCCCGCCGGACCTCCAGGTCGTCGGCGAGGAAGGAAAGAGATACCTTGTCGAGCCGGTCGGCGAGCAACTGCTCGGTGAAGCGGCCGGGGTAGAACATCAGATGGTCGGTCGCAATGGATCCGGTGACGGCGATCTTCACAACTGTTTCTCTCCTTTGGCTGAGGTCAGCCCCGCACTGCGGCGACCAGCTTTTCGGTGCGGTCGGTCCGCTCCCAGGTGAAGTCGGGCAGCTCCCGGCCGAAGTGCCCGTAGGCGGCGGTCTGGGCGTAGATCGGCCGCAGCAGGTCGAGGTCCCGGATGATCGCGGCGGGACGCAGGTCGAAGACGCTTCCGACGGCCTCCTGGATCTGCTCGACCGGTACGGTCTCGGTTCCGAAGGTCTCCACGAACAGCCCGACCGGAGCGGCCTTGCCGATCGCGTAGGCGACCTGTACCTCGCAGCGGCGGGCCAGGCCGGCGGCGACGACGTTCTTGGCGACCCAGCGCATCGCGTAGGCGGCGGAACGGTCCACCTTGGACGGGTCCTTGCCGGAGAACGCGCCACCACCGTGCCGCGCCATACCCCCGTAGGTGTCGACGATGATCTTCCGGCCGGTCAGCCCCGCGTCACCCATCGGACCGCCGACCTCGAACCGGCCGGTCGGGTTGACCAGCAGCCGGTAACCGTCGGTGTCCAGGCCGATGCCGGCCTCGGCAAGTGCCCTGAGCTCCGGCTCCACGACGTATTCGCGCACGTCGGGTGCGAGCAGACCGTCAAGGTCGATGTCGGAGGCGTGCTGGGAGGAGACCACCAGGGTGTCCAGCCGCGCCGCCTTGTCGCCGTCGTACTCGACGGTGACCTGGGTCTTGCCGTCGGGCCGGAGATAGGCGATGGTGCCGTCCTTGCGCACATCGGTGAGCCGTCGGGCCAGCCGGTGGGCGAGGGCGATCGGGAGCGGCATCAGTTCCGGGGTGTCGTCGCAGGCATAGCCGAACATCAGGCCCTGGTCGCCGGCGCCCTGGCGGTCGAGGTCGTCCTCGCCACCCTCGATGCGGGATTCGTAGGCGGTGTCAACGCCCTGGGCGATGTCCGGGGACTGCGCTCCGATGGAGACCGAGACACCGCACGAGGCGCCGTCGAAGCCCTTGGCGGACGAGTCGTAGCCGATGTCGAGCACGGCTTCCCGGACGAGGGTGGCGATGTCGGCGTAGGCGTTGGTCGTCACCTCTCCGGCGATGTGCACCTGCCCGGTGGTGATCAGGGTTTCCACGGCGACCCGGGATGTCGGGTCCTGCCGGAGCAGCGCGTCCAGGATGGTGTCGCTGATCCGGTCGGCGATCTTGTCGGGGTGACCTTCGGTCACGGACTCCGATGTGAACAGGCGGCGGGACACGGTTCCTCCAGATGGTCGGCAACCTCAGGCCATGTTGCGTGCAGTGCCTGCAAGGCCGCTCAAGACGGGGTTGACGCGGTTACGGCGTCGGGGGGCGGCTCTCAGGAGCCGAACGCGGACTGGTCACGCCTTGGTGTGCTCGACGAGAACCGACGCGTCCTTGTCGCCGTCCCCGGCCTCGATGACCTCGGCGAACCGGGCGCGGACCATGTCGAGGACCGGCAGCGTGACACCTGCCTCCTGTGCGGCCTGGTTGGCCAGCCGGAGGTCCTTCTCCATCAACTCGGCTCGGAAGAAGGCTGGTTCGTAGGTTCCGTTGAGCATCAGATTCGCCCGGAAGCGCATCACGACCGAGCTGAACCCGCTGCCGACGATGGAGGAGATGAGCATGTCGCGGTCGAGTCCGGCGCTCACCCCGTAGGCGACGCTCTCGGCGAGTGCGGCTACCTGGGCGCCGAGCAGCAGGTTGAAGATGAGCTTGATGGTGGTGGCCATGCCGGGTGCCCCGGCCGGCACCACTTCGGAGCCGATGGTGTCGAGGATGTCCCGCACGTAGGCGATGTCATCGTCCCGGCCCGAGGCGAACACCCGAAGCTCACCCTTGCGGGCCTGGAAGGGATTGCCCACCACGCACGCCTCCACCCGGCGTACGCCCAGCTGCGCGAGGCGCTCCGCGGACTCCCTGGCGTAGCGGGGCGAGACGGTGGAGGTGTCGATCACCACGGTGCCGGGCTCCAGCACCGGCGCGAGCAGGCCGAACAGGATCTGCTCCACGGCGTGCTCGTCGCTCAGGCTGAGTATCACCACCCCATGGCCGGTCGCCGCCTCGACGGGGGTGGCGGCGGCCCGGGCTCCTGCGGCGACCAGCGGCTCGGCCTTGCTTGCCGTGCGGTTGTACACCGTGAGCGGGTAACCGGCGTCGAGCAGGGTGTGCGCCATTCCGCCACCCATGTTTCCCAGTCCGATGAAGGCGAGCTGCTTCGCGTCCATGTCACTCCTCGCTGAGGTCAGGCGGTCGCTGCGGCGGCGCCCAGACCGCCGAGGTCGTACACGATCTGGCTGAGGATCATCTGACCCCCGACCCGGAAGGGCTTCAGTCGGCGACGGTGCTCGACATGCGCCTCACTGCGCTCGAACGCCCGGAAACTGGGTTCGTCGATCCAGTCGGTGAAGACGTAGTAGACGAACTCCTCCTCGGCGCTGCGCACCAGCACCTGGCCGAGGTTGGCGGGATCGAGGGCGATCACCCTTGCGACCTCCAGCCACGCGTGCTCGAAGTTGACCGCCGCCCCCGGGCGGATCTCCATCCGCAGAATCACCCGGAAGGGCGGGGCATCGGTGCCGCCACTGCTCGTTTTGCCGTTCACGTCTCACCGCCGGTCTCTTGGACGCCGCCGGAGCACCTCCGGTGGTCGGCGGAACGCTGGCAGGACCCGATCGAGACCGGCTCAAGGGGCACCCCTGTCGCGATGTGACGGCCGGCGGTCAGGACGCTGGACGGCCCTCGGGCACGCACCCCGCCGCGCGGAGGTGTGCATGCCCGAGGGCCGTTTCTGTGAAGTCAACTCCGCTCAGCTGTAATCCTCCTGATGGTCCTTCAGCCAGCTGTCGAAGGTGCGGGGAGGAAGACCGGTGACGGACTCCACGGTCGGCAGCGGGATACCACCGCGCGCCGGATCAGGATCACTCTGCACGGCCAGCAGCCCTTCGGTGAACTCGGCGGACAGACCCGCGCCGACCATGGCCTGCTGGGCCTTCTCCACCGGCATCTCCACGTAGCTCAGAGGCCGCCCGAGCAGCTTGGCGATCCGCTGGACCGCGTCGTCGGTGGTGAGCGCCTCCGGGCCGGTGACCGTGTAGTTACGGCCCTCGTGGCCCGGGGTGACGAGGGCGGTCGCGGCCACCGCGGCGACGTCCGCCGGATGCACCAGGGCGCGGGCGATCGTCCCGTACACCCCGTAGACGGTGTCGTGGGACCTGATCGACGCCCGCCACTGCAGCGCGTTGGTCATGAAGGTCGCACCGCGCAGCATCGTGCACGCCGCGCCCGAGTCCGCGAACGCGCGGTCCGCCTCGGCGTGCGCGCGGCCGTACGAAGTCTCGACCGGCGGCAGCGCGGCCACCGAGGACATCCGCACCACCCGCGCCGTACCCGCGCGCCGTACCTCTTCGGCCACGGCGAGGTCGTAGGACAGGGCGTCGGGGCCCGCGGAGAGCATGAACACCGCGTCCACCCCCTCCAGCGCGGCCCGGATGCTCCGGCTGTCGTCGAGGTCTCCCGTGTGGACCTCCACCTCGCTGTCGAAGACGGCCCGGGACGGGTTCCGGCTGAAGGCCCGGACCTGCTTCCCGCGCTCGACCAGCCCGTTGACCACCTCTTTGCCGACATTGCCGGTGGCTCCGAAGACCAGGATCATCGTTCGTCCTCCTCAAGGACGCCGGGTGGAAACCGGCCCGGCAGGTTCCGGAACCGGGACCGGTTCCGGCAGCGCCGGGGGGTGCCAGTCGCCAACACCGGCCACCCCTTTCTGTCCGGCACGCGGTGGCGCGATTCTCAGCTTCACGTTGCGCACCAGTAGCTCCAGGCGCCGCTCGTTCAGCTTCAGCTCTCCCATCCGGCGGGAGGCCTCGACGATCGCCTGTGACCGCGGCCGCCGCAGTTCGTCGTAGCCGGCGAGCGCGCGGGGGATGTCGGCCTCGGCCGCCAGCACGGAGCAGAGCACGGCCGAGTCCTCCAGCGCCTGGCAGGCACCCTGTCCGAGGTCCGAGGTCATGGCGTGGGCGGCGTCGCCGAGCATCACCACACGGCCCGAGACATAGCTGGGCAGCGGCTGTGCCAGCTCGAAGACGTCGTGGCGCAGCACCCGGTCGGGCGGCGTGGCGGCGATCAGCGCGGGGATCGGGTCATGCCAGGAGCCGAACCGCTCTCGCACCTGCGCGTGTTCGTCGGGGTATCGGACACCTTCGGGAAGATTGGCCACGGCGAACCAGTAGACGCGGTCCGCGGCCAGTGGCATCCGCCCGAACTCCCGGCCGCGGCCCCAGGTGCTGCCGCCGGGCTCGGCGCTGCCGTCGCACCCCTCGGCGATGCCCCGCCAGACGCTGTGGCCGCTGTAGACCGGCGGTGGCACCTGCGGCCAGCGGGCGCTCCTGATCCGGCTGAACGTGCCGTCCGCGGCGACCACCATGTCGCCGTGCACGGTCCGCTCGCCGCCCTCGGTCCGGTAGCTGACGCGGGCGCCGTCGGTCACGTCGGTGACCTCGGTGACGTCGGCGCCGGTGTGCAGCGATGCCTCCGGCAGGGCTGCGCGCAGCGTGCCGTGCAGGTCCGGCCGGGGCAGGACGATGATCGACAGTCCGCGCTCGCGCAGGAAGGCCGGATCGGCCGGCCGTTGCAGCCGCCGCCCGGACGCCGCCCGCAGGCCCTCGCCGCCGGGATCCATGGTCGCCGAGAGGGCGCGTACCGCATCGCCGACCCCGAGCCGGTCGAGCGCGCGCTGGGCGTTCGTCAGCAGCGAGATACCCGCCCCCGACTCACGCATCCGATCGGCGCGCTCCAGTACGGTGACGCGCCAGCCGAGCCGGTGCAGCCCGACAGCCGCGGACAGGCCGCCGATGCCGCCGCCCACCACCACGGCATGGCGGCCGGCACCGGCCGAACCGTTCCGATCAGACACTGGACACGCTCGAAGGTGTCTGTCCCCCGTCGACATCAATCTGGATGGACCACTTGGCGATCTTCAACGACATGTCGACGGCCTCGGTCGCGTACTTGACCATCTCCGTCTGGTACTCCGTCACGGCATCGGTCAGTGACTGCTCACCGCGGCTCACCCGGGTCAGTGCCCGGGTGAGTGCGGCCCCGTCGCGCAGCGCGGTGTTGGCACCGACCCCACCGGTGGGAGGCATGGTGTGCACCGCGTCCCCGAGCGGGACCACATTGCCGGGCTCCCAGGGCTCGACCGGCGACGTCGCCCGCAGCGCGACCGGGTGGGTCTCCTCGGGTTCCGCGTGGGCGAACACGGCCCGCAGGTCCGGGTGCCAGTTGGTGGTCCGTTCCAGCACCAGCTGCTTGAGCTCCTCGCCGCTCATCGCGAAGAACGTGTCGTCGGACAGCCCCAGGGAGTCCTGGTGCACGCTGAAGACCGACATGTAGTAGTCGTCGGTCTTCTCGAATTCCAGTCCTGGCCACAGCCGGGCCGAGGCGTCGTCCGGCTGCTCGCGGAAGACCATGGGCATCAGTCCGAGGTGGTATCCGTCCGAACCGATCACATAGACGAAGCGGTCCTTGAAGGCATCCGGCAACCCGGCAGCGACGGCCTGGGCCCTCGGGGTGCGCGACAGGACACCCCGCACGCCCAGGTCGAGCGCGCGGTCAGCCGGCCGCAACTGGGTGCGCACCGTGGAGTTCACCCCGTCGGCGGCGACCAGCACATCGCCCACGTCCGAGTCGCCGTCGTCGAAGTGCGCCACCACGCGGCCGCCCACCTGCTCGCAGTGGGTGAACCGCTTGCCGAAGCGCACTGTGTCGTCCAGGCCGGCGAGCAGGATCCGGCGCAGCGTCGCCCGGTCCACGGCGTCCACCTTGTCCGGTGAATCTCCGCGCGGATCGCTGAACGTGGGCGCCCACTTCGGTTCGAGGTGCTCGTCGTACGCCGCCAGGCCCTCCTCGCCGCGCTGGTTCGAGGTGGCGCTGAGGAGCTCCTGCAACCGGGGAGGCAGGACCTCTCGCAGCGCCTGCTCCCCGTCGGGGCTGATCCTCAGCCGGTACCCCTGCATCCGGCCCCGGGCGGACTGATCGCGTTCATAGACGGCGACGTCCTCAATACCGACCTGCTTCAGCCCCTGGGCGAGGCACAGTCCGCCGATGCCACCACCGATGATGATGATCCGAAGCGGCCGGCCCGAATCGCGGGCAGTGTCCATCAACTACTCCTGTTACGAGGTCGGGGCCGGATGCGGGTGTGATGCGGAGGCGCTGGTTGTCAGCGCAGCACCACGTCGGCTATCCGGTCCAGGTGATCGGGATCGGCCGTGACCGACAGCAGCAGCAGCTCGTCACAGCCGTTCGCCGCGTAGGCGTCCACCACTTGGCGCAGCCGGTCTTCCTCAGTGATCGCGCCCGCCGCGAGGTGCTCCGCCACCTTGCCCATGTAGGCGTAGTAGCTGAGCATGTGCTCGGTGGCGAGTTCCTTGCCGCCGGGACCGAGCGACACATAGCAGTTGGCGGCCATTCTCGGCGTACCGGTGCGGCCCTCCTCGGCCCACAACTTCGCGAAGTTCGCGACCAGTTCGCCGAACTTGTGCGGTGGTCCACCGGGTGAGATCCAGCCGATGCCGTACTTCGCGGAACGGCGCAGGCCGCCCGGCGAGTGGCCGCCACCCCAGAACGGGATGTCACCGTTGGTGGGGCGGGGACCGACACCGGGAACCGGTCCCCTGCCCTGCCAGACTTCGCGCATCTCTTCGATCATGGCGTCCAGGCGGCGCCCACGCGTCGCGTAGTCGGTTCCGGTCGCCACGTAGTCGTCCTCGCGCATCCCCGCGGAGAGCCCGAGTATGAGCCGCCCGTCGGAGAGCCGGTCCAGACTGGCGAGCTGCTTGGCCAGCTCCACCGGGCTGGGCCTGGTGGCGGCCAGCAGAATCGCTGTCACCAGGTTGATCCGCTCGGTGACCGCCGCTGCTGCGGCGAGCGTCACAATGCCCTCGTAGTTGTCGTAGACGACCCGGTCCGTCACCGTCAGGCTGTGAAATCCGAGACGGTCGGCGCGGCGCGCGAACTCGATCAACTGACTACTGTCGGCGCCGTGCACGGCGGTCGGCAGGCAGACCCCGATATCCATGGCGTTCCTCCTCGAGCTCGTGTCCCGTGATTGTGTGAGTGACGGCTGGGGAGCCGGTCGAGCCGCGGTTGACGGCCCTGCGCCGTGTCCTAGACGTGGACGCAGGGTGACTGGTGCGGCCCGATGTTCGGCGGCGCGTCGTGCGGCACCGGGAATCCCAGGAAGTCGTGTCCGGTGTCACCGGCGATGAGGACACCCGCACCGATGGCGGGCGATCCGCACTTCAGCAGGTACCCCAGGGGGCCGGCGCCGGGCCGGACGAACGCCGGGTCCGCGGCGACGGCGTGTGCGTCGACCGTCGGTGCGGAGGTGACGTTGAAGTACAGGTTGTGGTCGAAGGACGCCATCGGGTCGCCGATCGTCGAACCGCCCGGCCTTCCGGAGAAGATGTTGTTGCTGTACGCGACAGCCGTCTCCCCGAAGTTCCCGATCAGCCCACTCGCGTACTTGGTGTGGATCACATTGTTGTAGAAGCGGACATCCGGCTGCACGCTGCCGCAGCCATTGGTGACCAGCGGGAGTTCGGTGGTACCGAACAGTGCGCCCCGGTCGTTCTCGCTGACGTTGTAGCGGATGGTCGCCCCGGCGCTCTTCTCGCCCGGATTCGTGCACAGCAGCATGAACCCGGCATTGTCGTGGCTGTAGTTGTACTGGTAAAGAACACCGGCAGCCGCGATGTCGACGTCGAAGGCGAAGGCAGGCGGAGAGGAGGAGCCGTGCGACACGTCGTTGTACTGCATCACCGGACGGTCGGAGTTCCACGACCAGATTCCGGCGTGGAAGGCCGTGGCGCGCTTCCCGAATCCGTCGATCACATTGCCTTCGACCAGCGGGTCGATGCCGTTCTGTACGACGATCCCGTCACCGCCGAGATCGGACAGCCGGTTTCCGGCGATCCGCACATGGGAGATCGGCACGAAGGTGTTCGTTCCGGAGGTGAGCAGCGGGCGGAGCGACCATTGGGACGATGTCGCTATTCCGTAGCCGTCGACGCCGGAGACGGTGTTTCCCGTGACCTGGATCCCGTCGAACCCGGTGGCCACGGTGGATCCGGTGGCCTTGAACAGGATGCCCGCACTGTCCTCGTTCGCCGGTCCCGTGGCGTCGATGCCCACCACGTGATGGACGTTCACGCCGTCGATCACGTAGTGATGGCCGGTGCCGTAATCCTCCAGCAGCACGTAGATCCCGGTGCGCGAGGTACCGTTGCCGGCTGCCCGGTCGGAGATGTCGAGGTTCCGGAGCTCCCAGTACTGCACGTTGTGCAGGAAGACCACCGCGCGGGCGCCGTCGGCGACGATGGCCGGACGCGCTCCCGAACCGTAGGAACCGGCGACGATCGGCCGGTCCTCGGTACCGGAACCCTTTGGCGAAAAGGTGCCTTGGCAGGTGGTGCCGCTGCGTAGCAGAATGGAATCACCAGGGTGGAAGACCAGCGCGTTGACGTGGTCCAGAGTCCGCCATGCCGACCCCTGCGCCGTACCGGCCGCCGCGTCGTTCCCGGCCGCGCAGTCGAGGTAGTACCGCTGGCCGCCCTGTGAATCGGCGGCGGCCGAGGTGCTTGACACACCGAGGGTCATTCCGGCCATCAGGCCGAGAACGAGAACGAGTACTCTCCGGGCCGGTCTTCTGTCCTGACCCCCGCGACGCGCTCTGTTCGAGCGCCAGGTGATAACCATGCCGTTGCTCCTCGCGGTAACTTTGGCCGAAAATCGTTGTCTCGGCGAGTCTGCGACGGCGTGGTCAACCCTTGCTCAAGAATTGCGTGAACCGGGCGGAAGGTCAGACGCTCCAGGCTTGCAGCCGGAAAGCAGAATCGGCGAAAGCCAGTTCATGCCGTGCGCCGAACAGGAAGTGTTCGGCCAGCGTGGCACGGTCGGTGGGCGAGCACTGCTCGCCGAATTCATCGATCATGCTCAGATAGGCTTCCACGTAGTCGTGGAAACCGCTTTCCGGGCAGTACTGATCGATCCACGCCTCGTACCGCGACCCGGGCACGCACCGTTCCCGCAGATCGCGCGAGACGGCCTGGTGGAACCAGGTCATGGGCAGCAGCCCGCCGAACGCGGCGCCGAACGAGACCGCCGGGGCCGCCAGCATGAAGCAGGTGTGTGCATGGGTCGCGGGACTCACCGCCACGGTCCGCACCGTCCTGCCGAGCTCCGTCGCCAGGGCGGCCAGTTCGCCGTCCATCCTGCCGACCGCGTCCAGGGTGACGCTCGCCGCTCCGCTCATCAGGGCGCTGTGCGCGTCCTGGTCGGCGATCGCGGCCGTGCGGGCCAGCGCCCGCGCATAGGCCGGCACGGCATAGCGCGCGTCCTGCTCCGCGAAGTACCACAGCGAGTCCGCAGGCAGCGTGCCCTTGCGCAGACCGTCCCAGAAGGGATGCTCCAACACTGCGGCCAGCACCGGTTTCGCGATCGCCGACAGCTCGTCCCGCAGCATCTCAGCGCCCGCCGGCGGGATGGATGACCTGCCCGTTGACATTGCCGTTCGCCTCGGACGACAGGAAGACGATGAGCCGGGCCACATCGTCCGCGGTGCTCAGACGGCCGCTGGGCGTCTCCCGTACGGCGACCTCCAGCAGCGCCGGGTCCACCGCCTCCAGGCTCTCGGTCAGGGTGCCGCCGGGCGCCACCACATTCGCCAGCACGCCGTCGCCGGTCCACATGAGTCCGCGGACAAATCCGTGCAGGGCCGCCTTGGCCGCGCTGTAGATCTCAGAACCGGGGTTTCCGTGGGTCGCGGTGACCGAGGACAGCAGGACGACCCGGCCCCAGCCGCGTTCCCGCATCCCGCCCAGGGCCTGACGCACCGTCCACAGATGGCCTTCGACGTTCTCCCGGTACTTGGACAGCCAGAAGTCCATCGGGAAGTCCTGGTACTGGGGCATCTCCTGGGGGTTGATCCACTCCCAGGTCTGGGCGTTGGCCACCACCACGTCGACGCCGCCCCACCGGTCCTCGATCGAGCGCACAGCCTGCTCGATCGACTCGGGTACCGCGAGGTCGTAGGGGACCGCGCAGGCCCGGTCCGCTCCGCCGAGTTCCTGGACGAGCTCCTTCGCCGCCACCTCGTTGCTGTGGTAGGTGACCGCGACCCGTGCGCCCTCCGCGGCGAACACTCGGGCAGTGGCCCGGCCGATGCCCCGCGTGGCGCCGGTGACCAGCACCCGCTTGTCCGTCAAACCCAGATCCATCTCGAACTCCTGAGGCCGTTACCACAACTCCGCCGTACGGTCCCGCCCGCCGCCCCTGCCGGTCCGGCGCCACGGGCTCCCCGTACTGGAGCCTGGCACGGATTCCCGGCGCGCGCTCCTAGACCGGCCGGTACTCCAGCAGGGCGATGTCACCCGGGACCGGCTCGTTGGCCGGCGCGAAACCGGCTGCGGCGGTGAGGTGGTTCCATTCCTCGCGACTGCGCTCACGGCCGCCCAGCACGGCGAGGGACTCGACGTCGATCAGCTTGCCGATGTCCCACTCGCCGGGACCGCGCAGCAGGTTCTCCACGATGAGCAGCCGCGCCTCGCCGTTGCCGCCGATGGCCTCCCTGATCCGGCGCAGGATCAGCTCGGCCTTGTCGTCGGCCCAGTTGTGCAGCGTGTGCTTGATGAAGTATGCGTCGCAGCCGGCGGGCACCTCGACGAAGAAGTCGGTCGGGACGATCTCGACCCGGTCCGCCAGCCCGTCGTCCGCGAAGGTCTCCTTGGCGTCGGCGACCGTGTGGGCCTGGTCGGCCAGTACGCCGGTGACTCCGGCGTGGCGGCGCAGCACCTCGGCCAGGAACTGGCCCCTGCCGCCGCCGACATCCGCGATCCGGGGAAAGCGCCCGAAGTCGAATTCGGCGAAGATCCGGTCGGTACCGGGATAGTGGTTCTGCTTCATCGCCCGGTCCAGCACCGCGCCGCTGGCCGGATTGGCCTTGGTGTACTCGTAGTACGACATCCCGAAGACGTTGTTGAAGGCCGCTTCGCCGGTGCGGACGCTGTGCGCCACATTCTCGTACGGCCGCCAGAGGGTGGGGTCGGAGGCGAACAGGAACATGTCCCGGATGCCGTCGGTGGCGTCCGAAACCAGACCCGCCGAGACGGGCGTCAGTACGAAGCTGCCGTCGGTCCGCTCCTCCAACACGCCGGCCGCGGCGACCGCACGCAGCACCCGGTAGAGGGCGTCGGCATCCGTGCCCGTCGTCTCGCTGATCTGCGCGACGGTCCGCGGTCCGTCGGCCAGCGCGTCGGGCACTTTCAGCTCCACCAGCGCCCGCAGCGCCCCGATGACCCACTTGGCGTAGAGGAATCCGAGCACCTGCTGCTGTGGGGGGAGGCTCGCGTCGAACCATCCGGCTGTGCCCTGGGCCCCGGAAGCGCTGTCCTGCGCGGTCATCGACGTCCACCTCTCGTCCGGATCAACGTCCGCACAGGTTCGGGGCTCCGCCTCGAACCTCACTTGAACCACGGTGGAGGCCTGGTGGAACGGCGGGATCTAGCAGGCGTCAAGGTCCCTTCGAACCGGCACCCGCATGCTGCCGACGACTTTCGGAAGACAGACGGCTTTCAGAACACAACTGAGGGAGACACAGATGTGCGGCATCGCCGGCTGGGTGGACTTCGGGCAGGACCTGTCGCAGAAGCGGTCGGTGCTGCAAGCGATGACCGACGCGGTCGCCAAGCGAGGTGTGGACGACCAGGGGCTGTGGGTCAGCAGGCACGCCGCGCTCGGGCACACCCGTACCGCGATCATCGATCTGGCCGACGGCGTGCAGCCGCTCACGGTGGAGGAGGACGGGCGCCCCGTCGCCGTCATCGTCTACAACGGTGAGGTCTACAACTACAAGCAGCTGCGTACCGAGTTGCAGGGGCGCGGCCACCAGTTCCGCACCCGCAGCGACACCGAGGTGGTGCTCCGCTCCTACCTGGAGTGGGGCCCGGACTGCGCCAAGCGGCTGGAGGGGATCTTCGCCTTCGCCATCTGGGACCTGCGCCGCGAGGAACTGCTCCTGGTCCGCGACCGGTTCGGCGTCAAACCGCTCTTCTACCACCGGCTGCCCGAAGGCGTCCTGTTCGGCTCCGAGCCGAAATCCCTGCTGGCCAACCCGCTGATCCGCCCGGTCGTCGACGCCGACGGCCTGCGGGAGATGTTCGCCGTCGCCAAGAAGCCAGGGCAGGCGGTCTTCCGCGACATGCGCGAGCTGCTGCCCGGCCACACCCTGACCATCGGCAGCGCGGGCGTCGTCGACCGTACCTACTGGGAGCTCGAGGCCCGGCCGCACACCGACACACTGCAGGAGACCATCACCAACGTCCGCTCGCTGCTGGAGGACATCGTGCTGCGCGAGCTGGTGGCCGACGTGCCGCTGTGCACCGCGCTCTCCGGCGGCCTGGACTCCAGCTCGCTCACCGCGATCGCCGCCCAGTGGCGCTGGAAGCTGGACGGCGCGCGGCTGCGCACCTTCGTGACCACATTCGACGACTACGCCGAGAAGTTCCAGGCGGACGACGTCCGCTTCTCGCCGGACGAGCCCTTCGCGATCGAGGTCGCGGAGCACCTCTCCTCCGACCACGTCAACATCCGGCTGAGCAGCCACGACCTGATGGACCCGAAGACCCGTCTGGCGGCGCTGCTCGCGCAGGACGCGCCCTCGACGCTCGGCGACATGGACACCTCGAACTACCTCACTTCACGCGAGATCAGGACGCACTCCACGGTGGCGCTGGTCGGCGAGGTCGCGGACGAGATATTCGGCGGATACAACTGGATGTTCAATCCGGAGACCGTGGGCGCCGACGCCTTCCCCTGGGTGGCGCATGAGGCGCTGCAGCCGAGCTCCATGAAGGGACAGGGCCGGGGGCTCTTCGACGACGGGCTGCTGCAGAAGCTGGACATGCGGCGCTACTACACGGACTCCTTCCACGAGGCTGCCGCGGAGGCACCGCACCAGGAGGGCGAGAGCCCCGAGGAGTACCGGATGCGGGAGATCGGCTATCTCACGCTCACCCGGTGGATGCCGATGCTGCTGGACCGCAGCGACCGGCTCTCCATGGCCCACGGCCTCGAACTGCGGGTGCCCTACTGCGACCACCGGCTCGTCGAGTACCTGTACAACACTCCGTGGAGCTTCAAGACCTTCGACGGCCGGGAGAAGGCCATCCTCCGGGCAGCCGTGCGCGATCTGCTGCCGGCGTCCGTGCTGGAGCGCAAGAAGAGCCCGTGGCCGGTCACCCAGGATCCCGCCTACACGGCGATGCTGCACGAGGAACTGACCGCGCTGATCAGCGATCCGAACTCACCGATCCTGCCGTACCTGGACAACAAGGCGGTGGAACACACGTTGCGCAACCCGGGCGCCGCCAATGACTGGCCGAGCCGGATGCACATCGAGACGGCGCTGCAGTTCAACTCCTGGCTGTCGCACTACAACGTGGAACTGGTGGTCTGACGGACAGCCGATCGCGTGTCGTGCCGCCGTGCCGCCGATCAAGTCCCGCTCCAGTGGCACTCCGGTGCCGTTTTACACCATGGGCCGGAGGCCATGCCCTCACACGGATGCGAAGCAAACGAGGTGAAATCTTGTGGCGCTGACGATTGAAGCTCGAGGACTGGTCAAGCGTTTCGGAAAGAAGACCGCCCTCAACGGACTCGACCTGGAGGTCGAGTCCGGGAGGGTGGTGGCGGTGCTGGGCCCCAACGGGGCCGGGAAGACGACCTTCGTGCGGGCGGTGGCGACCCTCCTCTACCCGGACGAGGGTGAGCTGCGCGTCGTCGGCCACGACACCCGGCGAGAGCCGGAGGCGGTCCGCCGGGCGATCGGCCTCGCCGGCCAGTTCGCCGCCGTGGACCAGGCCATGACCGGCCGGGAGAACCTGGAGTTGGTGGCCCGGCTGTTCGGCCAGCGGGCCAAGCAGGCCCGCGCCAATGCCACCGCCATCCTGGAGCTGTTCGACCTGACCGACGACGCCGACCGGCTGGTGCGCACCTACTCCGGCGGTATGCGGCGCAAACTGGACCTGGGCGCCAGCCTGGTGAGCGCCCCGCGCCTGCTGCTCTTGGACGAGCCGACGACCGGGCTGGACCCGCGCAGCCGGCTCGATCTGTGGGACGCGATCGACGCCCTCCTCGAACAGGGCACCGATGTCCTGCTGACCACGCAGTACCTGGACGAGGCCGATCGCCTTGCCAGCCACATCGTGATCATCGATGAGGGGCGCACGGTCGCCTCCGGGACCCCTGCCGAGCTCAAGAGCAGGATCGGTGGCAAGGTCTTCGAGGTCCATGTGCACGACCGCGCGGACCTGCCCAAGGTCGCCGCCGCGCTGGCCCGCGAGAACGGCGCCGAGCCGCAGGTGGACGAGGCGACGCGGTGCGTCAGCGTGGCCGCGGGACCCGGCAACGACGACACGGCCCAGTGGCTGATCGCGGGACTGCGGTCGATCGAGGGAACGGCCGTGGATCTCGCCGACATCAGCGTGCGCGAGCCCAGCCTCGACGAGGTGTTCCTCGCGCTGACCGATCAGCGGCCGGAGGAAGAGGTCGGAGCCAACAAGCAGCACGCCCTGTCCGCCGCCGAATCGGTGTGACCGGATCCGGAAGGATGGAATGCCCATGACGACCGCGGTCGCCACATCACAGAGCAGGGCCGGCCTGCTGACGAGTACGGGGCTCCTGGCGAAACGGACCACGCTGACGTTCTGGCGAAGGACCGAACTCATCGTGCTGAGCGTCCTGCAGATGACGTCGATCATGCTGACCTTCCGCTACATCTTCGGCGGCGCCATCGGCACGAGTCAGGGCCTGGACTACGTCGACTTCTCCGTCCCGGGCTTCATCACCGCCGGTGTGCTCTTCCAGACGCTGGGCACCGCCATCGGGATGGCCGAGGACGTCGAGGGCGGCTTCATCGACCGGCTGCGGTCGATGCCCTTTCCGTCCTCGGCCGTGCTGACCGGCCGGGTACTGGCGGACACCGGGATCCTGGCGTTCGTCCTGGCGATCACCACAGGGGTCGGTTTCGCCGTGGGCTTCCGGCTGCACGCATCCGTCCTGAGCGGGTTGGCGGCGTTCGCGCTGTGCCTGCTGTTCGGGGTCGCCTTCAGCTGGGTCTTCATCGCCGTCGGGCTGTTCACCGGCAACGTCAAGTCCGCACAGGGCGTGTCGATGGTCGTCTTCATCGTGACCTTCGCATCGAGCGCCTACGTGCCGGTCGGGACCATGCCGGGATGGCTCCAGGCATTCGCCGAGAACCAGCCGGTCACCGTGATGGCCGACGCGGTGCGGGCGCTCACCTTGGGCAGCCACGCCCATGCTCTGCTCGGTCATGACGCCGGGTACTTCGTCTCACGTTCGCTGATCTGGACCGCCGGGATCACGGTTGTCTTCGCTGCCCTGGGCAGCGCCCGTTTCCGGCGCCGCTGAGAACACTGGAGAGCCATATGACGAGCGACACTCCCGCCTCCGCTCCCGAGTCCGCGGAGCTGGACCCACGGATCGTTCATGCGCAACAGGTGTACAGCCGCAGCAGGCTGGGGATCTACGACAAATGGGTGCTGGGGGTGTTCTGCCGTGTGGTGTGGCGCTGCCCGGCCGGAGTCATGCGGCGGCTCTACAACTCCTCCGCCGGCAACCGTCACCTGGACATCGGCCCCGGCACCGGTTACTTCGTGGACAAGTGCCGGTTCCCGACCAAGACGCCGGAACTCACCCTGCTCGACCTCAACTCCGAATGCCTTGACATGTCCGCGGGCCGACTGGCCCGCTACCGGCCGGCGATCTGCCAGGCCAATCTGATGGAACCGCTGCCACTGCCGAGCCGGCACTTCGACTCGGCCGCCATGAACCTCGTGTTCCACACCATCCCCGGCGGCTGGGACACCAAGGGCATCATCCTCAAGCATGTCGCGGAGACCCTCCGGCCCGGTGGTGTGCTGTTCGGCACCACCGTGCTCGCCGAGGGCGTTCCGATGAACAGGCTGACCAGCAAAATGGTGCTGGAGCAGCACCGGCGCGGCAACTTCCAGAACCAGGGGGACGACCCGGCGGGCCTCGAACGGCAGCTGGCGAAGTACTTCCCCGAGTACCGTGTGACGATTCGCGGTGCGGTCGCCATCTTCACCGCGACCGCCGGCTGACGTAAACAACAAGGAGTCGGCCCCAGCCTGATGGCTGGGGCCGACTCCTTGTTGTTCCCGCTCGCGGGTGACCCGGTCAGCGCACGGCGGCCCGACTCATGCCGCCGTCGATGAAGTAGTCGGAGCCGGTGATGCTCGGCACCTTGCCGGAGGCCAGCAACAGCACCAGCGCCCCGATCTCATCGGGCTCGATCATCTTGCCGGTGGAGAGACCGGCCATCTTGGGGACGGTCTCCAGGAACTCCTCGGTCGTGATCCCGAGCCGGCGCGCGATCTCCGGATTGGTCCACAGCCGCGTCCGCACCGGTCCCGGGGAGATGGTGTTGACGGTGACGCCCTGCGAACTGAATTCCAGGGAGAGCGATTTGCTGATGTTGGCCAGTGCGGCCTTGGCAGCCGAATAGTGGCCGAGTGCCGGGTCCGCCATGCTCGCGTTCATCGAGCCGATATTGATGATCGCGCCCCTTCGCTCGACCAGACTGGGCAGCGCCGCTCTGGTCGTCCTGATCATGCTGAAGACATTCAGCTCGAAGGTGTGGCGCCAGGTCTCGTCCTCGATGTCGAGGAACCCGGTCGCCAGCTTCACCCCGCCACCGACGTTGTTGACGAGAATGTCGACGCCCCCGAATTTGCCGAGCGCGTGTTCCAGCAGCGCCGTCGGTCCCGCCTCGGTGAGCAGATCGACCTCGAACACGTGCGGCGTGGCGTCCAGCAGCTCCGGGCTGATGGTCCGGGAACCGCCGAGCACCTGGGCGCCCGCCGCGGCGAGTGCCTGGACGGACGCCAGCCCGATCCCGCTGCCGGCCCCGGTGACCACGGCCGTTTTGCCGGTCAAGTCGAATTGCATCGGATCTCCTGTTCCTGGGACGCCGCGGGCTCAGCCCGGTCCGCGTTTCTCGGTGAGGAAGTGCCCGGTCGGTCCGTCGTCCGGAAGGGTCGCCACCTCGGCGATGAACCGGGCGGCAGCTTCAGGGAGTTGCTCCTGGGTCGGCATCATCCGGGTGCGCACCCGGCCCGGGTTCACGGCGTTCACCAGGACACCGGTCCCGGCGGTCTGGGCCGCCAGCATGGTCGTCAACCCGTTGAGCGCGCTCTTCGAAAGGGAGTAGCCGGGAGTACCGGCGAAGAGCCGGCCCCCGAAGTCGGCGGTGGTGCCGCTGGAGATGATCACCACCCGGCCCCATCCCCGCTGGACCATGGGCGGAACGAACTCCTGCAGAACGCGCCAGGTGCCGAGCAGGTTCACCCGCAAGGTCCGTTCGACGAGTTCCAACGGCACGGAGAGCGGATCGGTGCGGGCGTCCAGCAGTACGCCGGCGTTGCACACCAGCACATCGACGGGCCCGGCCTCCGAGCCGGCCAGCTTCACGCTGTCCGGATCGGTGACATCCAGTACGCACGACCGCACTCCGGGACCGATCCCGGCAGCCGCGGCCTGGCCCTCGCCGGCCAGCCGCGCGGCCACCACCACCTGGAGCTCCCGGTGGTGGAGCTCGGCGGCGACCGCGCGGCCGATGCCGCGGTTGGCTCCGGTGATCAGGGCGGTACGCGGCGGGGTCGCCGCGTTCTCACTGGTCATTCGTCACATCCACCCGGGTCAGCGAAATCGCATGGGCAGGTACTTGATGCTGTTCATGAAATTGGTCTCGGGGCGCACCGGCGTACCGGCGATCTCCAGCCGCGGCAGCAGGTCAACGATGCCTTCGAGGAACTGGCGCAGCTCCATGGTGGCCAGCGCGTTGCCGATGCACACATGCGGACCGCCGCCGCCGAAGGCGAGGTGCGGGTTGGGAGTGCGGGCGATGTCGAACCGGTCCGGGTCGGTGAACACCTGTTCGTCCCGGTTGGCCGACGTGTACCACATCACCACCCGCTCGCCCGCGCCGATCGGCTGGCCGGCGATCTCGGTGTCGACGAGTGCCCTGCGGGCGAAGTGGGTCACCGGAGTTACCCAGCGCAGCACCTCGTTCGCGGCGCCGGGCATCAGGGTGCGGTCGCCCCGTAACGCGGTCAGCTGGTCGGGGTTCTCCATCAGGGCGAGGACGCCGCCCGTGACGGAGCAGTATGTGGTCTCGCTGCCGGCCGTGATCAGCGTGGAGGCGAACAGCCCGACCTCGTCCGGGGTGAGCCGGTCAGGGAGCCCCAGCCGCTCACCGTTGAAGCGGGCGGACAGCAGGACGGAGAAGCAGTCGTCGGTGAGGTTCTTGGCTCGGTAACGGGCGAAGTCCAGCAGGTACTCGTAGATCTTCTGGAAGGAGTCCAGGCCGCCCTCGGCGGCGGCCGCCTCGTACTCCGCGTCACCCAGGTTCACCGTCTGGCCGGCCCAGCCGAGCATCATGGCCCGGTCGCCGGCCGGGATGTCGAGCAGCTCGAGCAGGACCTCGAAGGGGAGACGCAGCGCGATGTCCTCCGCCAGGTCGAACTCGCCCTTCTCGGCCACCTCGGCGAGCAGCGAGTCGACGATGCGGCGGATCGGCCCCTCCAGAGCGGCGAGCCGTGCCGGGGCGAACGCCTTGAAGGTCAGTTTGCGCAGTCTGGTGTGGTCGGGGCTGTCCAGGAAGGTGATGATCGGCGGGCTGGGGTCCACCTTGCGGATGGAGGTCATGGTGGTCGGGCTGGACGAGAACCGCTTGGTGTCCCGGGAGACCTCGGACACGTCCCGATGGCGCGTCAGGTACCAGAACCGCTCGCCGTCGGTGTCCTTGCCCAGCGGCAGCCCTTCGGAATGGCGCAGTTGGCGGAAGTAGTCGTAGGGGATCCCGTTGTTGAACACCTTGGGATCCATCAGGTCGAGATCGTTGGTGGCCATTGCTCGCCTTTCTCGTCGGCCCGCCGGTGCGGTGGCCGCTCGTCTCAGACCGGCCACGAGGGCTGTCCCGCGCAGCATTCGGCGAATGCCCACTCGTACCGGATGCTGAGGGAGAACTGGTCGATGATCACCCGGCGCTGGGCGGCCGAGGAGCTCTCGCCGACCCGGTCGGCCATGTCGCGGAAGGCCTGCACCGCGTACTGGTACGACTCACCGGGGTGGTAACTGCGAATCCAGGGCACGTAGCGCGTGCCGGGTACGGCGTTCCGCAGGAGGTTGTCGGACACCTCGGCGTTGAACCACACCATGGGCAGCAGCGCGCCGACGCCCGCATGGAAGGAAGAGGCGCTGGCAGCCGTGAAGAACGAGGTGTGCGCGTGGGTGGCCGCGTGGATCGCCGGCCGGGCGTCGAGTTCCGGCAGGCCGAGTTCGCCGGCCAGCGAGAGGTACGACGAGCGCAACTCGTCCCTGGCGTCCAGCGTGCCGGTGACCGACTGCCCGAACAGAAAGGTGTCCGCCTCGTCGGGCGCGACGGCCGCGCAGCGGGCCAGCGCGCGGGCGTAGGCCGGCAGCAGGAATCCGGCGTCCTGCTCGACGAAGCGTGCCAGTGACCCGACCGGAAGCGAGCCGTCCCGCAGGCCGGCCCAGAAGGGATGGTCCAGCACTTTCCGCAGCACCGGGCCGCAGATCTCGGCGAGTTCCTCGTACAGCATCTGTTCCCTCCCGCGCGCCGTGTTCTCCCGATGAGGGACCGTATCGACCACTGCTCGAATGAGCCTGGTGGCGTCCTGGACGGTTGACCGGCCGAACCGTCCTAGTCCTCCCGGCCGTGCCCGCGGTAGGACCGGTCGGAGTCGGCCAGTCGGCGCTTGAGGGCAGGCAGGTGATTGACGACGCGCATCGTGGTACGCAGCGCGGCCAGCAGGATCCGGCCGACGAACGGCTGGTCGGGCCCGGTGCCGCCGCCCGATTTACGGGACTCCTTGACGGCGTCGAACCCGTACTCGATCATCTTCGTCTCGTAGTCGCGGATGGCCGCCAGCAGCGGTTCCCGCCCTTCGTGGGCGGCGACGAGCATCCGGCACAGCAGCCGGGCGTCGCGCAGTGCCGTATTGGCGCCGACCCCCCGGCCGGGGGTCATGGTGTGGATCGCGTCGCCGAGCAGCGTGACGTGGGTGGTCTCCCACTGCGGAATGGGGACCGCGGTACGGATCTTGATCGGGAAGCAGCTGTTGGGGTCGGCGAGCTCGAAGAGCTTGCGCAGGTCTGGGTGCCAGTCCGTGGTGCGCTCATTGACCAGCCGGTACAGGTCGGGGCCCTTCATCTTCAAGGTGTCGTCCGGCAGCCGCTTGGCACGGGTGACATAGCCCCAGTTGATGTAGTCACGGGTGTTGTCGAAGGTCAGCCCGGGCCACTGCCCGAGGAGCTCGGCGTCGCTGGAACCGATGCCGTCCTTGGGGGCGCCATCGGCGTCCCAGGGGAACTCCATCGCGTGGTAGATGCAGAAGACGCCCTTGGGTGCGTAGATCATCGAGATGCCGCGCCGCATCTTCGGGGTGAGCAGCGCCACGGTCTCATCGGTGACCGGTACCTTGCCGGTGATGCCGATCGGCCCGCAGTCCTCCAGCCGGGCGTGCGGCAGGTACTGCCGCCGGACCCGCGAGTTGCTGCCGTCCGCCGCGACCAGCACGGTGCCGTCCACCGAGCTGCCGTCCTCGAAGAACGCCGTGACGGAACCGTCGTCATTGGTCCGGTAGCGCTTGAAGGTCTTCCCGAAGTGGACGACGTCCTGCAGGCCGGTCAGCAGTACCTGACGTAGCGTCATCCGGGACACGGACTTCTCGCTGTCGACCGCGTCGTCGGACTTGAAGCCGTCCAGCGACAGGACCTCCTTGCGCCCCTCGGTCAGGAAGTTCACGTACTCCGGCGGCCGCGCGCAGGTGGCCAGGAACGTGGCGTACAGATCGGGGGGCAGGCAGTCGCGCAGGGCGCGGGTGCCGTCCGGGTTGATTCCGACCCGGTATCCCTGCAGCCCGTCGGCCCGTGTGGCGTCCCTTTCGTAGACCGCGACACTGACTCCGGCGCGCTTGAGGCCGTGCGCCAGGCACAGCCCGCCCGTTCCCGCGCCGATGATGACGACATGCAGAGTGGAGGTGGGCGCCGACATGAGGAACTCCTCATCCAGGGGTGATCGACCGGACAGGGCCTGGGCCCTGGCCGGCCGGGAGTCCTGCGAGGCTCGCACCGGGGCACTGAGAGCCGGTCGAAGAATCCTGGACACGGAGTCGGGGGGCGGCCGGCCGCGACCGTCACGTCGCGGGTGCGCCCGCAGCGATGCTCTCCAGCTCTCCGACGACCTGCGCCGGTGCGGGTTGCCGGCGCATCTCCTCCTGCAGCCGTTGGGCGCTCTCCCGGTATCCGGGCCCGGCCAGCAACTCGGCGAGCCGCTCCCGGATCGGCTCCGGTCCGTCCACCGGCGCCGGGAGGACGACTCCGGCGCCCGCCTCGGCGAGCCGGCCCGAGTGCCGCACATGGTCGGGCAGCCGGGGAACGAGGAGTTGAGGCAGACCCTGGGACAGGGCGGTCAGCAGCGTCCCCGCGCCGCCGTGGGCGACCATCAGGTCGCACTGGGGCAGCAGCAGGTGCAGTGGTGCGGACTCCACCACGTCGACGCCGTCCGGCAGCGTGCCGAGCAGCTCCCGCTGGCCGCGCGTGCTCGCGACCACCACATCCACGTCGAGGCCGTCGATCGCCCGGGCCACGTCGCCGGCGAGGAAGAGCCCGGGATCCAGCCGGCCCATGGTGGTACCCCAGCTGATGCAGACACGGGGCCGGCCCGACCGTTCGGGCAACCGAGGCGGCGCCAGCCCCGGGCCGTTGTACGGGATGTACCGCATCGGCAGGCGCCGCGAGGCGGTGGGGACCTGCAGTCCCCCGGGGCACGGGTCCACGGTCCCCACCCCGAACGGGTCCACGCCGTCCAGGCCGAGCTTCTCGCTCAGCGGACCGAGCGCACCGGTCACGAACCGCCCGACGACGCTCATCAGATCGGTGCCGTAGAGATGGCGCACGGCCGGGATGCCCAGCTTGGCGGCGGCCAGCGGCCCCGCGAAGGCCGTGGGATCGAAGACGACCAGGTCGGCGCGCCATTCCCTTCCGAGCTCGACGAGGTCGTCGACCATGGCCTGGGCCAGGTTGCTCAGCAGGTCGAGGACGCGCGGACCGCCGCCGGATCCCGGCTGCGCGGAAGGCGGCGTCAGCACGATGTTCCGGAAGACCGCCTCCGCGTCCACATTCTGCCCGACCGGTGCGGCGGGCAGGCCGGTACGCAGAACGGCGTACGTGAGGGCCGGCTGACTGGCCATCAGCACATCATGACCGGCGACCCGGCAGGCCCACGCGAGAGGCACCATCGCGTAGAGGTGTGACGGCCACGCCCAGGAAGTGAAGACGATACGCATACCGCCATGGCAGCACGCGGCGCTTGCCGCTGCCTCCATTGCCGCTTGAGGGCTCGCCGCACCCCGGCCCCGGGTACGGAGTGCGGCGGCCCGGCGGACACGGCCGGGCCCCGCCGCTCCCAGGAGGGGAACGGCGGGGCCCGGCCGGAACTCTGCCCGGTGCTCAACCGGTCGCGGCCTGCCCTGAACCGCTGTCGGCGCCGTCGGCTCCGGCGCCGACCGCCGGTTCCTCGATCCGGATCGACCGGGTCGGACAGCTCCGCTGGGCGTGCAGCAAATCCTCACGCAGCTCCTGCGGCGGCTCCGCGTTCACGACGAGTACCAGGCCGTCCTCGTCCTGGTCGAACACCTGGGGCACCCGGTAGACGCACAGGCTGCTCGTCACACACGTGTCCTGGTTGGCGGAGACTCTCAGGCTGCCCACCGCCGTCACCAGGTCACAGGGACGTTGGTGTACCCGGCGAGGAAGCCGCCCTCGGGACGCACCAACTCGTCACCCGGGATGGCCAGTTTCAGTCCGGGGAAGCGCTGCAGCAGGCCCTCGGTCGCCTCCTGCAGCTCCATGCGGGCCAGTGCCGCGCCGGCGCAGAAGTGGATGCCGGCACCGAAGGTCAGGTGGTGGTTGTCCTCGCGCCGGATGTCCAGCTTCAGCGGGTCCTCGAAGACCTCCTCGTCGTGGTTGGACTCCTGGGAGAGCAGGACCGAGGAGCCCTTCGGGACGATGGCGCCGTCGGACAGTTCGATGTCCTCGACCGCGTACCGCAGCGTGCCCAGCGAGGTGCCCATGATCTGGTAGCGCAGCAGCTCCTCCACCGCCGACGGCACCAGCGACAGGTCGGCCTTCAGATCGTCGGCGACCTCCGGGCGGTGCAACAGGACGGCCATGCTGGTACCGAGCTGCGAGGCCGTGGTCACATAGCCCGCGATCAGCAGGGTCTTGACCCAGTTCTGCAACTGGTAGTCGGTCAGCTTGCCCGGGTCCTCCCGGCTGATCTCGATCAGCTCGCTGATCAGGTCGTCACCGGGCTGGGCCCGCTTGGAGTCGATCAGTTCGGTGAGGTAGTCCCAGTACTGCTTGCGGCACTCCTCGACCTCGTCCTCCGGCAGCCGGGTCACCGACAGATAGCCGTCGATCAGTCGGCGGAACTTCGTGCGGTCCTCCGCGGGCACTCCCAGCATCTGGCAGATCACCAGGATGGGGAGCGGATATGCGAACGCCTCCATCAGCTCGGCGGGCTGCGGTCCCGCCTCCATCTCGTCCAGCAGGTCGATGACGACCTTCTTGACGAACACGCGCAGCGCCTCGATGCGGCGGGCGCTGAACGCCCGCATCACCACGGAGCGCTCCTCCAGATAGCGCGGTGGATCGTTGTCGACGTTCGGGTCGCCGAACAGGTCGTTGCTGGCGGACACCCTCGACGCCCGGCCGAACGTGTTGCGGCTCAGCCGCTCGTCTGCGAACAACCGCCGTACGTCCTTGTACCTGGTGACCAGCACGGCGGGTTCGCCGCTGGGCAGAGTGATCTCCACGAGCGACCGCTCGCGCAGTGCCTTCCACTCCTCAGGGATGTCCGGGGTCGGGGCCCAGGGGATGGGGTAGCCGACGGGGCACGACTCACTCATACGGGAACCGCCCTCTCAATACACTCACCGCTTGTATCGCGCACAGCTTGGGCGCTCGGTCTGGTGACCGGCTCGAAGCCCGGTCGATACCCGCCCCACCGCACCCGCCCGAGGCGGGGACCACCTCCCAGCGGTAGCTATGAGGTGCCCTTCATGTCCGCCCCATGTCCGGCCGGACAGGCCCTAGCGCCAGTCGAGCAATCCTCGGTCCGCCGCTGCGAGATTGCCGCCGGTGAAAGGAGAACCGCCCATGACATCGACCGGAGCGGACCCTGGGACCGCAGCGGGGATCATCCGGCTCGGCACCGCGTTCTGCGACGCCAAGGCCCTGCTCACCGCCGTCCGTCTGGATCTGTTCACGGTCCTCGCCCAGAACCCGGCGACCGCCGGTGAACTGCGCACGCTCCTACGCCTGCACGGCCGCGGGCTGCCGGAATTCCTTGCCCTGCTGGCCGCCCGCGGCCTGCTGCGCCGGGACGTGGACGGCCGCTACCACAACGCCGAGGGCGCCGATCGCCATCTGGTCGCCGGCCGTCCGGGCGCCGTCACCGGCTTCCTGATCGGCGCGGACATCAATCTGTACGACGTCTACGGGCGGCTGGGAGAGGCACTGCGCACCGGCAAGCCGCAGGCCGACGGCGACTTCGCCGGAATGCTGCAGGACCCGGTGGCGGTCGACCGCTTCGCGCGGATGATGGACGGCCTCACCGAGGGGTTCGGCGCCAAGCTTCTGGACGCCCTGGACGGCACCAGGTTCCGCACCGTGCTCGACGTCGGCGGCTGCCGGGGCCATCTGACCGGGCAGCTGCTCGCCGCCCGTGACGACCTGGTCGGGCATGTCTTCGACCTGCCCCAGATGGAGCCGGTCTTCGACGAGCACATGGCCGAACTCGGCCTCACGGAACGGGCGCACTTTCACGCGGGAGACTTCTTCAGAGATCCGCTGCCGCCGGCAGACGTGATCATCTTTGGCCACAACCTGAGTGACTGGGACCCGGACCAACGCCGGCTGCTGCTGACCAAGGCATACACGGCCCTGAGCCCCGGCGGCACAGTGCTGGTCTACGACCGGATGCTCGGCGAACGCCGGGACGACACCGAGAACCTGGTGGCCAGCCTGAACATGCTGCTGGTCACCGAAGGCGGCAGGGAGTACACCGTCGCCGAGCTGGGAGCACAGGCCCGAGCCACTGGCTTCAGCTCCATCACCCACCGGCCACTGGCCGACCACGACACGCTGGTGTCGTGCCGGAAGGACTGACCGCCGCCGCGCCGCGCGGCGGGCCGAACTAAGGAACCATGGGGAGTGCAATGAGCAGTCAGATCTCTGGACAGCCGGCGACCGCGGCGGAATACCTTCCGCTTTCCTTCGGCTTCGCCCTGCACCAGATAGGCGCCGCCGTGTCATCGCTCGGCGTCCTCGACGCCCTGGCCGACGGGCCGCGTACCGCCGCACAGTTGGTCGAGGTCACCGACGCACATGCCGGCAGCCTGCGTCGCCTGCTGTACGCCGCCACGAAGGCCAAGCTGCTCACCGTCGACAGCGAGGGCTACCACCTCGCTCCGCTGTCGGCCTTCTTCGGCCCGCTGTCCGACTACCACGCCGCGCCCGAGATCTGGGCGGCCTGGGGAGCTTTCGAGGAGTCGATCCGTACCGGTGTGGACGCGTTCCAGATCGCCAACGGCGCACCGCTGTTCGACTACATCAAGACCAATCCCAAGCTCGCGGCCACCTTCCACGCCGCGATGTCCGCAGGCAGCGACGCCCAGGTGCCGGCGATCGTCGAGCACTTCGACTTCAGCCGGTTCAAGACCATCGTGGACTGCGGTGGCGGCAAGGGCACCCACCTGACCGCCATTCTGGCCGCCAATCCACACCTTCAGGGCACCGTCTTCGACACCGCCAACGGTGTGGTCGAGGCCGCTGCCGTGATCGAGGCCGCCGGGGTCGGTGACCGCTGCGAGGTCGTCGTGGGCTCGTTCTTCGACTCGGTTCCCGAGGGCGCCGACCTGTACGTGCTGAAGAACATCCTCCACGACTGGAACGACGAGGAGAGCGTCCAGATCCTCTCCAACATCCGCAAGGCGATGGCACCGGGCGGACGGGTGGTCGTGCTGTCCTCAGTACTCTCCGAGGGCGAGGACGAGGACCCGGGCGACGCGCTGGGCGGTGCCATCTCCGACATCGAGATGCTGGTGATGACCACCGGTCTGGAGCGCAGCCAGAGCGAGTATGCCCAGCTGTTCACCGACGCGGGACTGAAGCTCTCGACCGCGACCGCGCTTCCCTGCCCCTGGCTCTACTACGCGCTGGAGGCCACCGCCTCCTGAATCCGCAGCAGGGCAGTCGGTCGGGCGGGCCCGGAGCAAGCAGCTCCGGGCCCGCTCGGCGCTGCCCTGGCGAAGCCGATGCGACGCAGCGGCCCAGTGGCGCAGCGAGAAGCCGGCCCCGGCTTTCGACCGGGACCGGCTTCGTTTCGCGCTGTCACTTCCCGCGGTGGATCAGGTGTCCCAGGTCACCGGGAGCGAGTGGACTCCGTAGAAGACCTTGTCCACACCGGTGGGCACTTCCTCGGCCGGCACCGCGAGCCGCAGCCCGGGCAGTCTGCGCAGCAGGGCCTCGAAGGCAATCTTCATCTCCACCCGCGCGAGATGGGCGCCGAGGCACTGGTGCACACCGAAGCCGAACGCCATGTGCGGCGCCCCCTGGCGGCTCACGTCCAGCTGGTCCGGATCGGGGTACACACCGGGGTCACGGTTGCCCGCGGCCAGTGAGGTGACGACGGTCTCGCCGGCCCTGATCAGCTGCCCGGCGATCTCGGTGTCCTCACGCGCCGTGCGGGTGAGGCCGAACTGCACGATGGTCAGGTATCGCAGCAGCTCCTCGACAGCCGTGTCGAGCAGATCCTCGTTGGCCCGCAGTTTCGCGGCCTGGTCAGGGTTCTGCAGCAGGGCGAACGTGCCGAGGCCGAGCATGTTGGCGGTGGTCTCCAGCCCGGCGATCAGCAGCAGCGCGCTGATGCCGACGACTTCGTCGTCGTTGAGCGGACTGGTGCCGTGGTGCAGCAGGTCGCTGACGATGTCGTCCCCGGGCGCCGTGCGCTTGGCACGGACGAGTTCGCCCAGGCTTCCGTAGAGGCCGTCGCTGGCCTCGCGCAGTTGGTCGGCGTCGGTCTTCAGGGAGAGCATCGCCAGGATCCAGCGCTGGTACTCGGCCCGGTCCGGCTCGGGGATGCCGAGCATCTCGGTGATGACGCGGGTCGGGATGGGCTGGGAGAACCAGCTGACCAGATCGACGGGCGGGCCGTGGTCGATCATGGCGGTCAGCTGGTCGTTGATGATCTGTGTGAGTCGGGGAGTGATCTCACGGGTGCGCTTGCGGGTGAAGTACCGGCTGACCTGCCGGCGGTACCGGCTCTGCTCGGGAGGGTCCATCGCGGAGAACACCCCGGGCGGTACCTGGAGCTCCTCCTCGGGCAGCGGCAGGTCCGTCGCGGGGGTCACCTGGATGAGGGGCGGGCTGAAGCGCTGGTCCGCCAGCGTCGCGCGCACGTCCTCGTAGCGGGTGACGAGCCAGCCGATCCGCCCGCCCGGAAGCCGCAGACGGCTCAGCGGCCGTTCGGCACGCAACTGCGCGTATTCTTCCGGCGGATCGAGCGGGCAGCGTCGCTCGGCCGGCAGGTTCATCGGGTCGGGCAGCGGGATGGGCATCCACACACCTTCTTGCTGTGTCGTCGGGTCCGTACCGGGGCCGGGTAGGGCCTGTCCAGCCGGACAGACCCTGGCACCGGTCGGTACTCCAGCAGGGCGATGTCGCCCGGGACCGGTTCGTCGGCCGGCTCGGGGCCGGCCATCGGCGGTGGGACGGTTCCATTCCTCCAGGCTTCCGCGCACAGGTTCCCGGCTCCCGCTCGAACTCCGATGGGGATGCGGTCGACCGGTGCCGCCCGGGCGGGCGCGGCGGCCCCGTGGCGGCGGGTCCTGACTCGTCTGCCAGGCGTCCTTGAGGCAGGCCCGGTACTCATCGGGGGCATGTCAGTCAGGTGACGCGACATCCAGTGGTGTGGGAGCCCGGTACCGACCGACGGGCGGGGCCCCGACGGGTCCCGGTCACCCGCTCCCCGCGGGGCATGACATGACACTGTCCGCCACATACGAGGAGTAGACGCCATGACAGGAAGTCAGGCTGCCACACTGTTCTTGGGAATCGCCGTAATCCTGCTATTAGCCCGGCTGTTGGGCGCCGGCGCGAAGGCCATCGGCCAACCTCCCGTGCTGGGTGAGATCCTGGGCGGGATACTGCTCGGCCCCACGCTCTTCAACGGCGCTGTCGCCCGGCACCTCTTCCCTGCCTCGGTCGGTCCGTTCCTCTCGGCACTGGCCAACCTCGGGCTGATCCTCTTCATGTTCGTCATCGGCTTCGAGCTCGAACACTCCCTGGTGCGCGGCCGCGGCCGGATCGCCGCCGCGGTGTCACTCAGCTCGATCCTGCTGCCGTTCGGCCTCGGGGTGCTACTGGCGCTGCACCTGAGCCACCGTCACCCGGCCCACAGCACCGCCGGTTTCGTCCTCTTCTTCGGAGCGGCGATGTCGGTGACCGCCTTTCCGGTGCTCGCACGGATCCTGACGGACCGCGGAATGCAGCGCACACCCGTCGGCAGCCTGGCGCTGGCCTGCGCGGCCGTCGACGACCTGCTGGCCTGGTCGCTGCTGGCGGTGGTGACCACCATCGCCAGCGGTACCGGGCAGTGGCACACCCTGCTCGCACCGGTCTATCTGGCCCTGATGATCGGCGTGGTCCGACCACTGTTCCGGCGGCTGTTCGCCACGCACTCGACGTCCGGCCGGCTCTCGCCGCAGGTGCTGACCCCGGTGCTGATCGGGCTGATGCTGTCCTGCTGGGCCACCGAGTGGATGGGCGTGCACTTCATCTTCGGCGCCTTCCTCTTCGGACTCGTCATGCCGCGCGGCGGCCCGCAGGTCGTCCGCGAAGGACTGTTGAACAGCTTCGAGAACGTCGGCATGGTCTTCCTGCTCCCGGTCTTCTTCGTCACCGCCGGGCTGAAGGTCGACCTGTCGCACCTGAGCACGCGCGATCTGGGCGAGCTCGGACTGATCCTGCTGGTGGCCATCTCCGGCAAGTTCATCGGAGCCTTCACCGGGGCGAAGCTGCAGGGCGTCTCCACCCGGCACTCCGGCGTACTGGCCACCTTGATGAACACCCGCGGGCTGACGGAGCTGGTCATCCTCACCGTGGGCGTGCAGCTCGGCGTCCTCGACAAGGGGCTGTACTCGCTGATGGTCGTGATGGCCATGGTCACCACCTTCATGGCAGGACCGATCCTGCGGCTGATCTACCCGACCGAGCAGATTGAACGCGACACCCTGCCGGCATCGCTGGTGGTGGTGGAACCGAACCTGGAATCCGAGCGGGAAGCCGAGCGCGTCGCGCACTCGGCCTAGAAGTCGGGCCACACGGCAGCGGGCGGAGGGGGAACTCCCCTTCCGCCCGCTGCCGTGCTGTGCCGTGCTGCCGAGTGTGCACGGCGAACGGCTGTGGGCGGGGAGCCTCAGCTCCCGCCCCCGGCCGCTGGGCCGTTCCCGGGTCCTTCACGGACAACCGGTGTCAGGACGCCGCCCGCACCGCGCTCACTCGCCGGCCCGCCGCAGACCGAGCTTGGGGAAGAAGGAGAGATACAGCCCCCTCACTGCGCTCTCCTCGGTCATCGGCGCCGCCTTCTGCTCGTGCACCCGGTTGAGGTTGTTCAACGGGATGGGGTCGCCGCTCTCCGCGCCGGTGAGGTGCTGCTGCACCTTGGCGTAGACGTCCTGGGCGTCCTCAAGGTCGGCGATGCCGGTGATGATCCGGTCGAAGGCATCCTGGATGTTGAGCCCGTCGCGCTGCTGCTCGGTGAGACGCTGCGCGTTGTAGAAGTGGTAGTCCTTGCCGCGGTAGCTCTCGTAGAAGACGGACACCAGGACCAGCAGTCGCTCGTAGGCGTGGCGGTAGACCGTCCCGTAGAACTCCCAGGCCTGCTCCTCCGTCACCTCTCCGCGCAGCACGCTGGAGATGGAGGCGGCGGCCAGCATGGCGCTGTAGGTGGCGAGGTGGACGCCGGTGGACAGCAGCGGGTCCAGGAAGCAGGCGGCGTCGCCGCTGAGCAGGAAGCCGGGGCCGCCGAAGGACTCCGCGGCGTAGGAGTAGTCCTGCTCGACCTTGAAGTCGGCGACCCGCTCCGCGCCGGCGATCAGCTCCTGAATGATGGCCGACTGCTCGACCGACTGGTCGTAGACGGCCTGGATGCTGCCCAGTTCGGCGCGCTGCGCGTTGAACCTGTCCCTGCCGGTGACCAGCCCGATGCTGGTGGTGCCGTCGTGCAGCGGGATCACCCAGAACCAGCCCTCGGCCGTCGAGGCCACCCCGATGGCGCCCGCGGGGCCCTTGGGCAGCGGCTTGGCGCCCTTCCAGTACGTCCAGGCCGCGACGTTGCGGAAGACCTCGTGGAGCTTGCGGTTCTTCAGGTGCTTGGTGGCGATGACACCGTTGCGGCCGGAGGCGTCGACGATGTAGTCGAAGGCGATGCGGCCCTTACTGGCGGCGTCCTTGGTCTCGGCCCACAGCGCGGCCACCGGACGGTCCCCGTCGAATTCCAGCTCCTTGACGGAGATGCCCTCGACGACCTCGACGCCCAGCTCGCGGGCATGGTCCAGGAGGATCTCGTCGAACTCGGACCTGACGACCTGCCAGGCACTGGGGTTGTCATCGCCCATGGCGCTGAAGCGGACCTCCCACTCCTCGTCCCCCCAGAAGAAGTAGGCGCCTCCCTTGGGCTGGAAGCCGTGGCGTTCCACCTTGTCCCATACGCCGAGCAGCTCCAGGATCGGCCGGCAGGACGGCAGGATCGACTCGCCGATGTGATAGCGCGGGAAGCGCTCCCGCTCCAGCAGCGTGACTTCGAATCCCTCCTTCGCCAACAGGCCGGCCGCGGTGGCTCCCGCGGGTCCGCCTCCCACTACGAGGATCTGGGTCGACTCACGCATGGACATCTCCATCCTCCGACGAATGCAACTTCAGGTAGTGAGGGCACGCGATCGGCACACCGTGTCCCCACCGGGTGGAGGTCCGCTGGACGGGTGCTCGAAAGGGCCGGTCACCGGCCGGGCCAGCGGGCGGGACTCCCCCGATACAGGCCCGCTTCAGGCCAACAGGGGCCGAAATTGTACGCGCCGGTCGCTCGACCTGCGCTCAAGCCCCGAGCGGGACCATGAGCACCCCCGCATCACGCGATGTGTCACCGAATGTACGGAGGAACCCCACCATGACCCCTAGGCGCACGGAGGCGTCAGGTCGCCGGCTGCGGTGGCTGGTGCCGCTGCTGCTCATCCTCGGATGGCTCCTGGTGAGCGGTGCGACCGGCTCGTTCAGTCAGAAACTGGGCGATGTGGCCACGAACGACGGCGCGGCGTACCTGCCCGCCAAGGCCGAGTCAGTACACGCCGACCAGTTGCAGTCCACGTTCTCCGACAACAAGACCTACCCCGCCGTAGTGGTCTACGAACGGGCGTCCGGTGTCACCTCCGCCGACCAGGCCGCCGTACGGTCCGACGCCGCCGCCGCGGGCAAGCTGGCCGGTCTGCGCGGCCCGGTGAGCCCGGTGAGCGTGTCGAAGGACGGCCGCGCCCTGCAGTTCACCGTTCCGCTCGTCAACGAGGCCCAGCCGGTCAGCGACGCGGTCAAGGTGCTGCGGGCGAACGCGTCGCAGCACCCGGGGCTGGCCGGGCATGTCACCGGACTCGGCGGGATGTTCGCCGACTTCGCCGGGGCGTTCAGCAATATCGACGGGCAGCTGCTGCTGGTCGCCGTCGGACTGGTGATCCTGGTCCTGCTGCTGGTCTACCGCAGTCCCACGCTGCCGTTCCTGGTCCTGCTCGGAGTCATGTGCGCCAGCGGCGTGGCCGGGGCCGTGGTCTACGGGCTCGCCAAGCACGGCTCGATCACCTTCACCGGCCAGAGCCAGGGCGTGCTGTCAGTGCTGGTGGTCGGCGCGACCACCGACTACTCGCTGCTGCTCATCGCCCGCTACCAGGAGGAACTGCGCCGCACCCAGAACAAGTACGAGGCCCTGGGCACCGCCTGGCGAGCGATCCTCAAGCCGGTGCTGGCCTCGGGCGGTACCGTCATCCTGGGCACCCTGTGCCTGCTCTTCAGCAACCTCAACAGCAACCGCAGCATGGGACCGGTCGCCGCGATCGGCGTCGCGGCCTCCATGCTGGCCGCACTGACCTTCATCCCCGCCGTCCTGGCCCTCGCCGGCCGTGGCGTCTTCTGGCCGTTCCGGCCCGCCTTCGGTACCGCCGAGCGCACCGGTAGTGGTCTGTGGGGCCGGGTCGCGGGCCTGGTCGGCCGCAAGCCCAGGAGGGTCTGGCTCACCGCGGGCGTCGTGCTGCTGCTCGCTGCCTGCTTCGTCCCGCAGTTCAAGGCGTCCGGGATCGCCATCACCGACAGCTTCACCAAGACGACCGACTCCTCGACCGGCCAGAAGGTCCTCGGCGCCCACTTCGCGGGCGGCGCGGGCACGCCGGTGTCCATCATCACCAAGGCCGCCGCGGCGGACCAGGTCGTCGCGGCCACGAGCAAGGTGAGCGGTGTCACCTCCGTCACCCGGCTGAACAAGGTGGTCAACGGGCTGGCCGAGGTCGACGCGGTGCTCGCCGCCACCCCCGACGGACCGGCGGCCGTGGCCACCGTCAAGCAGATCCGGGTCGCGGTGCACGCGGTTCCGGACGCGGATGCCAAGGTCGGCGGCTTCACCGCCATCTCCATCGACACCCGGGCCGGTGGAATCCGGGACCTCAAGGTCGTGGTTCCGCTGGTGCTGGTGGCGATTCTGATCGTGCTGGCGCTGCTACTGCGGGCGCTGGTGGCGCCGCTGCTGCTCATCGGCACCGTGGTGCTGTCGTACGCGGCCACCATGGGAATCTCCGCACTGGTGTTCAATCACGTCTTCCACTTCGCCAACGCCGACCCGTCGGTCCCGTTGATGGGCTTCGTGTTCCTGGTGGCATTCGGTGTGGACTACAACATCTTCCTCATGCACCGGGTGAGGGAGGAGTCGCTGGCGCACGGCACCAGGGCCGGCACGCTCACCGCGCTGCAGCGCACCGGCGGGGTCATCACCTCGGCCGGCGTGGTGCTGGCCGCGACCTTCGCGGCGCTGGCGGTCCTGCCGATGGTGTCGATGGCCGAGCAGGCGTTCATCGTCGCGTTCGGCGTGCTGCTCGACACCATCGTGGTCCGGTCCCTGCTGGTTCCAGCGCTCGCGCTGCAGCTGGACGACCGCACCTGGTGGCCGTCCCGCCGCGTGTTCGGCACGCAGATCCCGCGGTCCCGCACCGGGGTCGCGGACAAGCAGCCGGAGCCCGAGCCGGCGAGCTGACACAGCCCCGTACACAGCACTCCGCCCCCGGTCCTGGAAGAGGACCGGGGGCGGAGTGCTGTGTACGGCAGTGGCGGTGCTCAGGCGGCCTTACGGGCGACAACGAGCGTGTCGTAGTCGCCGAGCAGCTTGACCTCGGTGCCGGCGAAGCCGGCGTGCTCCGCGTATCCGACGATCTCCGCGGCCGGGTATTCGGAACCGCCGTCGGTGACCAGCAGCATGTCGAGGCTGATCACCAGGTTCTCGGCGTGCTCCGGCTCGTCGTCGAGCATCCGGTCGTAGACGAGCAGCGTTCCACCGGGCAGTACAGCGTCGTACGCCTTGTGGATGAGGTAGCTGCGCTGGCTGGGGTCCCAGTCGTGCAGGACATGGCCCATGACCACGATCTCAGCCTGCGGCAGCGGGTCGCTGAAGAAGCTGCCGCCGTGGAACTCCACCTTGCCGGGGATGCCGAGTTCCTCGGCGAGTTCCTTCGCGAAGGGCGCCATCTCCGGAAGATCGAAGACATGCCCGGCCAGATGCGGCTGGGCCTTGACGATCTGGGAGCACAGATTGCCCCGGGCGCCACCGACGTCCAGTACGGACGTGAATCCGGACCAGTCGAACGCCTCGATCAGCTGGGCACCGAGAACGTTGGTGAAGGCATCCATGCTGCCGATGAACTGGCGCAGGATCGCGGGGTTCTGCGTGACTTCGTCGTAGTGGCTGCCCGACTGCTGCTTGCCGGTGCGCAGCGCCTCCTCCAGCCGACCCCAGGCCGGGTAGAGGTTGCGGCTGGACCGCAGCAGGAAGCCACCCACATAGGCGTCCCCGGTGCGGACCAGGTGCTTGGCCGTACCCGGCGCGTTGCGGTAGACGCCGTCGGTGCGCTGCAGCACCTTCAGGGCCACCAGCAGATCGAGAAAGTCGCTGAGGCCCCGGCCGTGCAGTGACAGCAGCCCCTTGATCTCCTCGGCGGTCGCCCCGCCGGACGGGGCCTCCTGCAGTTGCGTGAACAGATCGAGTTCCACGGCGGTCAGCAGGGCCTTGGCATCGCAGAACGCGTTGCCGAGCCGGAGGATCCCGGCGGCCGTACTGACGTCCGGGGGGGTGGTCGTCATCGGGCGGACTCCTTCCTGGACGCCTGGCCACCAGGCGCCGGTGTCATCGTCGTGACGCTCGCAGCCGGCCGTGGAGCTGACCTCGAACACGCCTCGAACCGCAGGCGGGCCAACGGACCCGACCGGGAGGCCAGGCATCCTTGAGCACCGGTCAGTACCCCTTACCTGTGCCGCGGACAGTCCGCATGGCAGTGTTCCTGA
Source organism: Streptomyces sp. SID13666 (assembly GCF_010548325.1). Lineage (NCBI taxonomy): Bacteria > Bacillati > Actinomycetota > Actinomycetes > Kitasatosporales > Streptomycetaceae > Streptomyces > Streptomyces sp. SID13666. The sequence continues at coordinate 40,965 of NZ_JAAGLX010000023.1, forward strand.
GGGGATACGCATGTATGACGTGAACATCCCTGTACTGATCGTCGGTGCCGGACCGGTCGGGCTGTCCACCGCCCTGTTCAGCGGGCGCCACGGGATCAGTACTCTTCTGCTGGAAAAGCGCACGGCGACCTCCACGCTGCCGCGGGCCCCCGGCCTGCAGTCGCGCACCCTGGAGTTGTTCCGTGCCGCCGGAATCGGCAAGGACATCCGGGCCCTGGAGATGGGAGACTCGCACCCCTTCTTCGAGGGCGGGATCATCCAGGTCGACACCTTCGCCGACATCGACAACGCCGTCGTCCTCGAGTCGCCCTCACTGGACGGACCCACCGTCAGCCCCGAACGCGTGATGGGCTGCGGCCAGGACCGCTACGAGCGGGTCCTGGTCGACAAGGCCCGGGAGTTCGGTGCCGACATCAGGTTCGGAACCAAGCTGATCGAGTTCACCCAGGACGACGAGGGCGTGACGGCCGTCGCCGAGGAGCTGGAGACCGGTCGGCGCTACACCATCAGGGCCGGCTACCTGGTCGGCGCGGACGGCGCCAACAGCCATGTGCGGACCGAGCTGGGCGTGGAACGCAGCGGCCGCGGAACGGTGTTCGACGCTCTGAGCATCTACTTCAAGGCTCCGGAGCTGGAATCACTGATCAAGCACCGCCCGTTCATCCTGTGCTACGCCAATGTCAACGGGACTCTGATGGGCCTGTCCCGGCTGCACGGCTGCGACCCCTTCCTGGCCGCCCCGATCTACTTCCCGGACAAGGGCGAGAAGCCCGAGGACTTCACCGACGAGCGCTGCATCGACATCGTCAGGACCGGCTCCGGCCGTCCCGACATGGACGTGGAGATCGTCGCCAAGGTTCCCTGGCAGGGCGCCCAGCTGGTCGCCGAGCGGTTCAGGACCGGACGGATCTTCCTGGCCGGGGACGCCGCCCATCTGCACCCGCCTGCCGGCGGGTTCGGAGCCAACACCGGCATCCACGACGCGCACAACCTGTCGTGGAAACTGGCCGCCGTCATCAAGGGCTGGGCCGGGGACGTCCTGCTGGACAGCTACCACGAGGAGCGGCACGCGGTCGGCTCCGCCATGGCCGAGCAGGCCATGGTGCGCAACCGCATCCGGCACGGCTACGCCACCGACGAGGACCGGGCGACGATGGTGGACGACATCATCATCACCCTCGGGTACCGGTACAAGTCGGAGGCCATCACTCACGACCAGACCGGTCCGGTGCTCACTCCGCACCTGGAACTGAAGGGCGAGCCCGGCACCAGGGCGCCGCACCTATGGGTGGAGCGGAACGGTTCGAAGCTCTCCACCATCGACCTGTTCTGGGACTCCTACGTGCTCCTCACGGACGCCTCCGGCGCCGCGTGGGCCGAGTCCGCGGTGAAGGCCGCCGCAGAGCTCGGTGTGCCGCTCAGGGCCCACCTGGTGGGCCCTGGCGCCGAGCTGACACCGGGCGAGGAGCGCGACTGGGGTTCGGTGTACGGCGTGGGCCCGGGTGGCGCGGTACTGGTCCGCCCGGACGCGTTCGTCGCATGGCGCTCGCAGGGGCCGGTGGCAGACCCGCAGCAGGTGCTGACCGAGGTCCTCTCCCGGGCCGCCGGCCTCGGGTAACCACAGCTCCGTCCCACAGCCGCCGGAGGCGCCCGTCACACCTGACGTGACGGGCGCCTCCGGCACTCCACCGCCCCGCGGCCCCACCCGCAGGCCAACACGCACACAAGATTCCGGCCCGGACTCATGGTACGAGTCCGGGCCGGAATCTTGTGTGCGAAGTCCCTGAAAGGGGCTACAGGGCCGCCTTCGCGAGCAGACTCACCTGCTGGGGGTCCGCGGTGCACGGCAGCAGGATCAGCTCGTCACAACCGGCCTCCGCGTACGCCTGGGCCGCGTCACGGATCTGCGCCGCGTCCACGAGCACGCCGCTGGCGGCCCGTTCGGCCTTCACGCCGATGAACGAGTAGTAGTCGCGCAGATAGCGGCCCGCCGTCGATCCGGCGTCCGGGCCGAGGCACGCGTACACCAGCGAGACCATCCTGGGCCGTTCGGTGCGCCCGGCCAGCGTCCATTCGTGCTGTGCCTGGCGGACCAGTTCCCCGTAGGCCGTGGCCGAGCTGCCGCCCGCGATCCAGCCGGTGCCGAATCTCGCCGAACGCCTCATCGCGGTCCGGGAATGGCCTCCGACCAGCAGCGGGATACCGCCCTGCCCGGCGGGGAGCGGACCGATGACGGGCCCCGGACCCTCCCCGCTCCAGATGTCGCGGAGTTCACCGAGGAGTTCGTCCAGCCGTGCTCCCCGACCGGCGTAGTCGGCGCCGGTGGCCTTGTAGTCGTCGTCACGGCCTCCGGCGGCGACACCGAGCGTGAACCGCCCCCCGGAGACCGCGTCGAGGGTCGCCGTCTGCTTGGCGAGCAGCGCCGCCCCACCGCGATAGCCGGCTATGAGAATGGTGCTGGCCAGCTTGATGCGGGTGGTGACCGCGGCCGCCACCGCCAGCGACATCAACGGTTCGAAGTTGTCGTACACCAGCCGGTCCAGCACGCCCAGAGTGGTGAAGCCTGAGTCCTCGGCCGCACGCGCCCAGGCGGCCAGTCCGGGCCCGGACTTGTCGGGAACGGTGGTGGGCAGCCCGAGTCCGATGTCCACGGTCAGACCCCGCCGTCGACATTGAGCGTGGCGCCCGAGATGTAGCGGGAGGTGTCGCCGGCCAGAAAGAGCACGGCGCCCGCCACGTCCTGCGGAGTGCAGATCCGGCCGAGCGCGGTCATCCCGACGATCCGCTCCACGGCCTCCGGCGGCAGACCGGCGCCCGGTTCGGTCTCGGTGAGACCCGGCGCGATGGTGTTCACGCGGATCGAACGAGGCCCGAGTTCCTTGCACAGCGCGCGGGTGAGCCCGATCAGCGCGGCTTTGGAGGCGGTGTAGTGCACTCCGCGGACCCGGCCGCGCAGCGCCACCGAGGATCCGATGTTCACCACCGAGGCACCGTCGACGAGCAGGTCGAGCGCGGCCTGGGTCATCAGGTAGGCCGAGGTGACGTTGTGGTCGAAAACCCGGTGCCATTCGGACTCGGGCAGCTCCGCGAACCAGACCTGGCCGTCCACTCCGACATTGTTCACGAGAACGTCGAGCCCCCCGACGGCCTCCCTCACCTGTGCGGCCACCGTACGGACGTCGGCGGCGTCGGTCACGTCCGCGCGCAGCAGCAGATGTCCGTCACCGGTCTCCTTCAACTCGCGGGCGAGTGACTCGCCGTCCTCCCCCGCGCTGCGCGACACCACCACGACGCGAGCGCCGGCGCGCGCGAAGGCCAGTGCCGCCGCCCTTCCGATGCCGCGCGTACCGCCGGTGATCAGTACGCGTTTGCCGGCCAGTCCCTGCTCCATCTGCTCCTCCTTCAGTACGCCGCGTCGACCCGGTAGATACCGAACGGAGCGGAGAGTCGTGTGTCGCGGTACGGCCGCAGCGGAGCGGTGTCCGCGCGGTGCCCGGCGCCCTCTTCCCATGACTGGAAGGCCGCGAGATCCGCCCACCGGCTCACCACGGTCAGGGCCGAGGGGTCGAGGGCGGACTGCAGCAACTCATTGGCGAGCATTCCCGGCACGTCGGCGAGCCGCCGGCTGACCACGTGGTACGCCTCGCGTACCGCGGCCAGCTCGGCCTCGTCCCGGGCCTGGTGATGGATCATCACCAGGACCTCGCCCACCTCAGGCGGCATGGGCGGCTCCCTGGATGTGCTCGACCACCCGCATGGTGTCGAAGGTCGCCGAGGCGCGGTAGGCGTGCAGTCGCTCGCGATGGGCGACGTGCGCCTTGCCGTCCTCGAACGCCCGGAAGCCCGTCTCGTCGACCCAGTCGCTGACGATGTAGTAGGTGTCCTCGTCGGCGGTGCTGCGAGCCAGCCACTGGCCGATGTTCGCGGGGTGGCCGGTGACCGCGTCGGTACCGCTGCGCCACTCCTGCTCGAACTCCGCCGACAGACCGGGCTTGATCGTCATTTCCAGCATCACCCGGAAGGCTCCGCCGGCCATCAGGAGATTCCCCCGTCGACCGAGATGGTGGCACCGGTGACGTAGCGGGACAGGTCACTGGCGAGCCACAGGATGGCGCCGGCGACCTCGTCGGTCCGGCCGAGCCGGCCGAGCGCGGTCTTGCTGCTGTAGCGCTGGACCATCAGGTCCTGCTGCTCCTGCGGCAGGTCGTGGAGCGCCTCGGTCTCGATGACGCCGAGGGCGACCACGTTGATCCGGATACCCTGGGAGCCCAGCTCCTTGGCGAGCGAGCGGGTGAGCCCGACCAGTGCCGACTTCGTCGCCGTGTAGTGCGCCCGCAGCGGGATCCCCGCCTCCGCGCCCTTGGATCCGATGCTCACGACGGAGGAGCCCTCGCCCAGTAGCGGCAGGGCGTTCTGCGTCACCAGGTGGGTGGCGGTGAGGTTGGTGGCGACGATGCGCTGCCATTCCTCGAACGGGAGCTTCGCGTAGGGGATGTGGCTGATGGTGCCCGCGTTGTTGACCACCAGGTCGAGGTGGCCGTACAGGCTGCCCGCCTGCTCCAGCAGGCTCGCGACCTGCGCGGGGTCACTCAGGTCGGCGCGCAGCACGTGGTGGTCGCCGCCGATCTCCTTGAGCTCGCGCTCCAGGGTGGCGACCCGCTCCCCTTCCTGTAGGTAGCAGGTGATGACATCGACGCCGGCGCGGGCCAGTGCGAGCACTATGCCGCGTCCGACACCACGGGTGCCGCCGGTGACCAGCGCCTTCTTTCCTTGCAGTTCGAGATCCATCTGTTCCTCCTCAAAGAAGCGTGGCCAGCGCCGCGCAGTTGGACAGCAGGGCGAGCATGGTGATCACGCTGCGCCGCTTGTTCCACAGGCCCCACTGGCTGCGGCGCTCCGTGGCGTCGAAGCCGGTAGGCAGGTTGTCCGGGTCCACGGTGCGGATCCACCGGTTGACGGGGACGTTCTTGGCGAAGGAGATGACCACGGTGCAGAGCGCGAGCAGTGCCGCGGCGGTGAAGCAGGCCCTGGCCCAGCCGTCACCCACACCGGCGGCGAGAACGCTGTCGCCCAGCAGGGTGCCCAGCGTGCAGATGGGCATGTACGGGTCGTAGCGGCCGGAGAAGAACGCGTGGGTCCGGACGTAGCCGTCGTCGGGCAGACCCGCGAGCAGTGGCCAGCCGCCGAGCAGCGTACCGAGCATGCATCCGGCCGCGAGCCCGTTCATCAGCAGCACGAGAGGGATGAGGAGAGCGGGCACCGGTGACCTCCGGGGGTACGTCCGCGGCTACTTCCGGAGGGAAGCGGCCTCGACCTTGTCCTTGATGAGCTTCATCTGGATGGCAGTGTTCCGATTCAGGTGTTCGGTCATGCCGGCATCGTCCGCGGGTGCCTGCGGCTTCATGTGGAAGTCCTGCACCCAGCGCATCCGCACGCCTTCGGGCGTCTCGGTGTACTCCCAGTAGATGTTCATGAACTCGAACGGCCCGGTCTCCACCCGGTGCGCGCGCACCGTGCGGGTCACCGGGTCGGGGGTGCGCTCCGACACCCAGCTCCACACCCGGCCTTCGTCGTCCGGGTGCATGGTCAGCCGGAACGTCACGGTGTGCCCGTCCTGTTCCAGGATCTCGGCCTTGGCGTACTCGCTGAACAGATCCGGCCAGTTGACCACGTCGTTGGTGGTCTCCCAGACCTCGTCGATCGGTGCGTTGATCACTATCTCGTTGTCGGTGTGCCCGGCCATCGCCACTCTCCCTTGTCTCTCGCCTTCGTCCCGCTCCGCTGTCAGGAAGCCGGACGTCCCAGTACCAAGGCCGCGTTGAAACCGCCGTGTCCCCGGGCCAGGACCAGTACGGTGCGCAGCGCGGCGGCCCGTGGTTCGCCGAGCACCAGATCCAGGCCGTACCCGGGAACCGGTGACTCGGGTCCGACGGTGTGTGGGATCACCTGGTCACGCAGGGCCAGCGCGGCGGTCGCCACGTCGAGGGCCGCACCACCGCCGTAGAGCCGTCCGGTCAGCGTCTTGGGAGCCGTGACCGGCACGCTGCCCGGCCCGAAAACGGCCCGGATCGCCGCGGCTTCCGCCGCGTCCTGTGCGGGAACACCCGACGCGTCCGCGAAGACCACGTCGACCCCGGCGGGTGTCACTCCGGCGTCCGCGAGGGCCGCCTCCAGAGTGCGGCGCAGCGCCGGCGGGCGCTCGGATCCGGGGGCCGGGTCGAACCCCGCCGCGTAACCGAGCACCCGGGCGTAGCCGCCGGCGCCGCGAGCCTCCGCGTCCGCGGCCCGTTCCAGGATCAGCATCGCGCCACCCTCACCGGGCACATAGCCGCTGGCCGCGGTGTCGAACGGCAGGTAGGCCCGTCCCGGGTCGCTGACGGTGGACAGGTTCCCGGTGCTCAACTGGGCGGTCAGGCCGTACGGACACAGCGAGGCGTCCGTTCCGCCGGTCACGACCAGCCGGGAGCTGCCACGCAGCAGCCGACGGCTCTGCCCGATCGCGTCCAGCCCGCCGGCCTGCTCGCAGCAGAGCACACCGCAGGGTCCGCGCATGCCGTGCCGGATGGAGATCTGACCGGTGGACGCCGCGTAGAACCAGGCGATCGACTGGTAGGCACCGACCCAGGACGGGTCGTGCTGGTACAGGTTCTCCATCTCGTGCTGGCCGAACTCGGTGCCGCCGGAGGAAGCCGCGGTGACCACGGCCATCTCGAACTCGGGCAGTTCGGCCGGCACCACCTCGGCATCCTCCAGCGCCTCGGCGGCGGCGGACAGACCCAGGTGGGTCCAGCGGTCCGTCTGGTGGATCAGTCGGCTGGGCACCCTGGCCTTGGTGTCGAAGTCCGCTACCTCTCCGGCGAGTTGGACCGGATAGCTGGACGGGTCGAAACGGGTGATCCGGCCGATGGCCGGCTTCCCGGCCAGGACCGCCGCCCAGTGCTCGTCCGCCGTCAGACCCGTCGGCGCGGTGACTCCCAGACCGGTGATCACCGGGGCGGCCGACGATCCGTTCGTCGCGCTGCTCACCGTCAGCTCCTCTCATACGGGACAGCGCCGGGCCTGGCCAGCACCATCGCGCTCTGGAAGCCGCCGAATCCGCTGCCCACGCTGAGCACCACATCCATGGCGTGGTCCCGGGCGGTGACCGGCACGTAGTCCAGGTCGCACTCGGCGTCGGGGTTCTTCAGGTTGGCGGTGGGCGGGACCACCTGGCGGTCCAGGGCCAGCGCGCAGGCCGCGACCTCGATGGAACCGATCGCTCCCAGCGAGTGGCCGACCATGGACTTGATGGAGCTGACCGGCACGTGGTAGGCGTGGTCGCCCAGGCTCCGCTTGAACGCGGCGGTCTCGTGCCGGTCGTTCTGTTTGGTGCCCGAGCCGTGGGCGTTGATGTAGCCGACGGCGGTCGGGTCGAGTTTCGCCTGGTCGAGGGCGGCCCTGATGGCCTCCGCCATCTCCCGGCCCTCGGCCTTGAGACCGGTCATGTGGAAGGCGTTGCTGCGTCCGGCGAACCCGACGAACTCCCCGTAGATGCGGGCGCCGCGAGCTTCCGCGGCCGACTTCTCCTCCAGGATGAGGACCGCCGAGCCCTCGGCCAGGACGAAGCCGTCGCGGTCCCGGTCGAACGGCCGCGAGGCGTGTTCCGGGTCGGCGTTGTTCGGCGTGGTCGCCTTGATCGCGTCGAAGCAGGCGGCGGTGATCGGGGAGAGCGGGGCGTCGGTGGCGCCCGCCAGTACGATGTCGGCGGAACCCTCCTCGATCAGCTGCACTCCATGTCCGATGGAGTCCAGACCCGAGGTGCAGCCGGTGGAGACCAGGGACACGGGGCCCTCGGCTCCCACCGCGTGGGCGACCTCCACCGCCAGGGTGCTGGGCACCATGTAGCCGTAGAGGTGCGGTACCCCGTAACTGCTGTCGACGAGCCAGTTCTTGCCGCCGTCGCTGAGGGTGACGTACTCCTCCTCCAGGCCCATGGTGCAGCCGACCGCGCTGCCGATGGACACCGCGATCCGCTCCGGCGGGAGCGCGGCGAGTTCGGCTCCGCTGTCCGCGAGCGCCTCGCGTGCGCACACCACGGCGAACTGCGCGGCACGGTCCATCCGGCGGATCTGCTGGGGGGTCAGACCGGCGGCGGCCGGATCGAAGTCGACTTCCGCGGCCACCTGGGAGCGGAACGGCGCGGGATCGAAGAGGGTGATGCGCCGGGTGGCGGTGCGGCCGGCGGAGAGCTGATCCCAGAAGCCCTCTCGGCCCAGGCTTCCTGGTGCCAGGACACCGATCCCGGTGACCACCGCGCGACGGCTCACGGGGCCCCGCCCACGTTCGGGTTGGGCGCCTGGGGGTTGGTCGGCTTCTCGGTGTCCACATGGCCGAGGTCGGGCCGGGGTGCCAACGGGGAGAGGTGGAAGGCACAGTGCGCCTGGACCTCACCGATGTTGACCAGCCGGTGGCGTACACCGATCGGCACCAGCAGGGAGTCCCCCGGGCCGAGTTTGAGCGGTTCACCGTCGAGCGTCATCTCCAGTTCTCCGGCGATGACGTGGATGAACTCCTCGGAGTACGGGTGGTAGTGCTCGGTCACGAACTCCGACGGGTCCAGGTACATCACTCCGCCGAAGCCCGAGGTCGAGCCCGCAGTCACCGGACTGAGCGTTACCCGGATGTCGCCACCGCGCTTGCGGTTGGACGCGACCTCGTTCGCCGAGATGCGCACAGGCTGCTGCGTGGTCATTGGATCCTCCCCTGCTCCGGAGTCCACACGTAGAAGGGCACGGCCATGGCGTCCTTGGGCTCTTTCCAGTTCGGGTCGTACGGTGACACGCACTCCGCGAGCTTGCGGTTGATGTCGTCGTAGAGCGGGTGGCTGCGCGCCCGGTAGAGGCCGTCGGTGATGTCCTCGTCCGCCTCGACCAGGTGAAAGTACAGATCGTGGAAAGCGAAGAGGGTCCGTCGCGACACGCCGATCATGTGCGGCAGATCCGACGCATCCGACTCAGCGAAGATCTTCGCGATGTCGTCTGCCTTACCCGGCTGCATCTTCGCCACGATTAATGTCCGGTGCACCGTCGACCTCCTTCATACGAGTTCCTCGAACCATCAGCCGGAACCGTCACAGCTGGCTCTAAAGACCTGCTCGAATCGGACTGCATCGCGCATCGGAGCGCGTCGGAGCCGGTGGGCCGGGCGGCCGGCCGGGGACGCGCCGGAGCTCCGTGCGATCGGCCCGATCGCACGGAGCTCCGGGAGACGACCCCGTCAGGGTGCGGTCACGCCTTGGTCTCCAGCGTTTCCACGTCGAGTTGGAGGAGGCTGCGCATGGAGGCATTCCGGAAGTACTCGCCGAACGCCCGCGGGGACGATGTGTCCCGCTCCTCCTGCAGATAGGGAGCCAACCGGGCCTCGGCCGCATGCACGCCCGGTTGGGTGGCCATGTGCTTGCCCACGGCAGCCAGATCACCCTCGTAGTGGATGACCCGGACCATCACATCGTCCTTGATGAAGAGTCCGGTCCCGAGAATGCGACCGGTCTGCTGACCGTCGTCGGACCGCAGGTCCGCGGTGTCCACCCGGTTGAAATTCTCGAAGATCTTGGCGATCTCATCCTCGTGACCGGGCTTCACCCGGTACATGATCGCTCCGTACGGCATCCGATTCCTCCCACAGAATTCGATCTCGACAGCGACCGGTCGCCCGGCGGGACGGCCGTGCCGTGCTGGTCAGCTGGGTTGCGCCAGGCTGGTATTGATCATCTTCAGCAGGATGCGCGGTGTTTCCGCCTCGACCACGGCGTCGTCCGAAAGGTCGATCCTGCGCTCCCGCTTGATGACACCGGTCACCTGGAGCAGCGCGAGCGAGTCGTATCCGAGTTCCATGAAGGGGGTGTCCTGGACGTCTCCGTCGAGGTCGACACCGTCGGGCTCGCCCGCGCACTCGCGCAGCTTCGCGGTCAGCTCCTGCAGAGTGAAATCACTCATCCGGTTTCCTCTCCTCACTGTCGTGAGCCCGCTGAAGGACCCGGACGGCAGCGTGACCACCCTTCCTCCAGAAGGACTTGAGCCGGAGTGGGCCGGGGCGGTCGCGAGCGCTCCCCCGGCGCCGCGGTGCTGCGGAGCCCGGCCCGCGGCCGCGTCCCGGATTCGACCGGTCTTCCAGTACCCGCCGAGAGATCCCTGCGACGTTGCCGCGAACTGACCGTGGACCCACAGTCGAGAGAGGGATGAGCATGGTGTTGCTGCAAGTGCTGAGCGTCGCCGTGATCCTGGGCACCGGCATCGTCGCCGGAGTGCTGTTCGCCGTGGCGATCAGTGTCATGCCCGCGTTGATCGCGATGCCTGCGGACCGGTACATCACGACGCACAGGCTTCTCGGCCGCCGCTACGACCACATCATGCCGTACCTCGTCATGACCTCCGTGGTCGTCGACGTCTTCGCGGCCTTCCGGACCGAGTCCACCGCGAGCCGGCCGCTGTTCGCCGTGGCGGGCGCTTTCATGGTGGGTGTCGCCGTTGTCTCCCAGACCCGGAACGTGCCGATCAACAACCGGGTGAAGAGCCAGGACGAGAACAACCTCAGCCCCGACTGGCAGGACCCGCGTCAGCAGTGGCGCAACTGGCATGCGTTGCGTACCGCGTTCGCGATCGTGGCCCTGATCCTGACCGCCTCGGCCGTGGCAGTGCTCCGATGAGCCCCACCGCGCGGCCCCTGATCGAACTGGGACGGCCTGGCGACGAGGGCCTGCCTGACAACGCGGCCGTGATCGCCGCGCTGTCCGCGCCTGCTCCGGGACCCATGGCGCAGCGGTTGCTGCTGCTGCACTTCACCGGCCGGCGCACGGGGCGGGCGTTCACCATCCCGGTGGGCGCGCACACCCTCGACGAGGATCTGGTGCTGGCCACTTCGGGCAACTGGCGGCACAACTTCGCGGGGGGTGGGGATGCCGAGATCACCTGGCAGGGGGACCGCCGGCCCGCCCGCCTGGATCTGGTGACGGACCCGGTCCGGATCGCGAACGGCTATCTCCGGCTGATCCGCCTCTATGGTCCCGCCGCGCAGCGCCGGCTCGACCTCACGATCCACCCGGACCGCCCGCCGACCACCGCGGATCTGCGGGACGCGGTCGAACGGTACGGGCTCAGTCTCATCGACGTACGACTGTCCGCCCCCCGGCCTCCTGCCCCCGCGCATCCCGGGGCGCAGGACGCAGCCGGCACATAGCCACGATCACCCGAGTCGGCCCGGCCCTCGCGCGAACATCTCGTGCGGGGGCCGAGCAGCGCTCCAGTGCCGCGAGAGCGCGAGGGTGACGATAGGTGCCGGGGCCGTTCCCGGCCCGCATCGGCGGGACCGAGCAGGTCCGCCGACCCCCTTGCCGCCTTCGGAGGCCGCCCATGCCGTTCGCCGCCATCACCTACGACATCAAGGCCGGTTATGAGAAGGAGATCGGGGAGATCTTCGGCGGATTCCGTCGGGTGGGCTCCCCCGTCGTCGAGGGCGCCGACGGCGCGGAGACGACCCGGATCCTCGCCACCGCTGTCTTCATCAGGGACGCCACGATGGTCCGGGTCATCGAGTACGAAGGCGACCTCCAGGACGTGGCCCGCTTCATGGCCTCCCAGCCCGGCGTCCAGGAGGTGGAGCGCAAGCTCGCCCCGTATCTCTCACGGCCCCGCGACACCGGTACGCCGGAGGGTTTCATCGCCACCTTCAACCGGAGCCTGCTCACCTGCCTGACCCAGATCTCGGCCCGCGAATCGTGATCCACGCGCCGGCCCGCCCTGTCACTGTGCCGGTCAGCCGGCCCGCACCACTCGCAGCGGTCCCCCGCCGGTCAGCGAACCGACCGGGTCGCATTCGAGTCCCGGGTCCGACGCGAGCATCGCCTGCTGCAGTTCCTGCAACGCCGCGGACGGGTCGAGTCCCAGTTCCCTGCCGAGCACCACGCGCATGCGGTGGTAGGCCTCAAGGGCGCCGCCCCGGCGGCCGGCCCGGTACAGGGCGAGCATCAGCTGACCCTGCAACCTCTCGTGCGTGGGGTGTTGGGCAGCCAGCCCGGCCAGTTCGCCCAGAATCTCGTGGTGCCGGCCGAGCTGCAGATCGGCCTCGATGCGCTGGCTGAGGATGCTCATCCGCGATTCCTCCAGCCGAGTCACCTCCGCCTCCAGCAACGGGCCGACCTGCACGTCCACGAGCGCCGGGCCGCGCCACAGTGCGAGCGCCTGCTGGAACAGCAGCGCTGCCCCGGAGTGGTCGCCGGACTCCAGGGCCCGGTGGCCGGCACCCGCCAGCCGCTCGTACTCCACGGAGTCCACCACACCGCCCTGGGTGTCCAGCAGGTAGCCTCCCGCCTCGGTGACCAGGACGCTCTTGGCTCCCAGCGGCAGATCGCGCTGGTCCTCACCGGCCAGTGACCTGGTGATCAGGTTCCGGATCTGCAGGATGTACGTCTGCAGGGTGGTCTGCACGCTGCGCGGCGGATTGCCGCCCCACAACTCCTCGATCAGCGAACTCACCGAGACCACCCGGTCCGGCTGCAGGGCGAGCAGGGCGAGCACCTTGCGGGGCTTGATCGCAGTCGGGACGACTGATTGTCCCGCCTGCGTCACCCGGCAGGGGCCAAGCACACCAATGTCCATCTTCTCGGCTCCTCTCGAGGGTCAGATGGCCGGTTCCAGCGGACGCCGCTCTTCGAGCTCGGCGCGCAGCAGATCGGCCAGGTCGGCGTCCCTTACGAACAAGTGGTCCCCGGGCACCGAGCCCGTCCGGAAACCCTCGGGCGCGTAGCGGGACCAGGCATGTACCGCACCCGGCGGTACCAGCAGGTCGTCCTGGCCGGACACGGCCAGCACCGGGCACGGGAGCGGGTCTCCCGCCGCGGCCCGCAGGCCGGCGGCGAGCAGCAGATCGTCCCGCATGATCGCCATCGTGAGTTGCAGCCACTGCGGCCGGTCCAGCAGCTGGCTGGTGATGCCGCCGGACGCCCTCATCACCGAGAGCACCCGTTCGTCGGACCCTTCCGCACCCTCCAGGTCCGGCATCCCCAAGTGCGGTGCGGAGCAGGCTCCGACCGTCAGCACCTCGGGCGGACGTCCTCCCGACCTGTGGTGGTGGAGGGCGAAGGAGTAGGCGACCAGGGCGCCGAGACTGTGCCCGTAGAGGGCGTAAGGTCGGTCGAGAAAGGGCCCCAGCTCGGCTTCCAGCTCGCGCGACAACTGTTCTCCATCGGTGACGCGCTCTTCACGCAATCGCGTCTCACGTCCGGGGAGCCGTACCGGGATAACGGAAATGTCAGAGCCGAAACGATTCTGCCATCGAGCGAACGACATTGCGCCGCCACCCGCGTGGTGAAAGCAGAAGAGCCGAAGCCTGGCGGCCATTTTTGGTCTCACCGCCAGATATCCACCCACAGCCGACCGCCTCCTGGACTTGTTCCGCCCGCATCCGGACGGATGCCGCGATCGTCCACAGGCCGCCTGGAAGGTCACTGGACGCAGGCTGGAGCAGCCGGCCGGGCCTCAGCCGATACTCGCCACTCCGACCACCGCGCCGGGGTGAACCCCGTCGAGTACCGGGTCCGCGGAGAGAATCGCCCGTTGCAGGCGCTGCACCCGGGCGGAAGGCTCGAGCCCCAGCTCGTCCACGAGACCGGACCGCAGCCGGCGAAATGCCTCGAGCGCCTGCGAAGGGCGGCCGCACCGGTAGAGCGCCAGCATGAATTGTGCGTGCAGGTTCTCGTGCAGCGGGAATTCCGCGGTCAGACCGGCCAGTTCGCCGAGCAACTCATGGTGCCGGCGCATGGCCAGGTCGGCGTCGAGCCGGCGCTCCAGCGCCGCGAGGCGGCTTTCCCTCAGCCGCATCACCTCGACCTCGAGCAGCGTTCCGTGCTGCAGGTCGACCAGCGCCGGCCCCCGCCACAGGTTCAGTGCATCACTCAGCCGGCGGGAGGCCCGGGCGACGTCCCCGGCCTCGTAGGCCGCGTATCCCGCCACCGTCAGCTGGTCGAACTGCCAGGCGTCGATGGCCGCGGAGTCCATGCTCAGCTGATAGCCGCTGTGCCGGGTGGCCAGCACGTCCTTCGCTCCGGTGACCGACCCCAGCGCCGCGCTCAGTTTCCGGCGGAGCTGCAGAATGTACGTCTGCAGCGTCGTCGGAGCACTGCGCGGCAGATCGGAACCCCACAGCTCCTCCATCAACCTGGCGACAGTCACGACATGGTTGGCGTTCAGAGCGAGAACGGCCAGGATCTGCCGCGGCTTGGCGGCGCTCGGCACAATCGAAGTGCCGGCTTCGCTCGCCGTCAATGGTCCCAAGACGTTGATCTCCATCGGTGCCGTCCTCTCCCCGTTCCACGCCGCCGTTGTGTCGTCTCGACCCGGCGATCGCTGCGCACATAGGAGCACGAGCAAAGGTTCCCATCGAGGGCATTGACCTGAACAGTGAGATCTTCACGGGTTTCAGGGGAGGGCGGGATTCCGAGATCATGAAATCTTCACATGAGTTCCATGACCGACCCACTGTTCGCTGCCCGATTTTCAGCCGCACACTCCTCGGTGTACCGCCAGGAACGCATCAACCGGCCATGAACAGGTCACAGAACTGGAGAACGAGAATGGACGCAATAGAGCAGGACTGGCGCTTCGCGGAGCTGGTGGCGCTCAGTTGGATCGAGCCGGCCTTAAGCCTCCGGTACGCACAGAACCCCTCCCAGGTACTCGCCGAGTTCGGCTTGCACGTCGCCGGCGACGTCAGCACCCCCGCCCTCCCGCCGGCACCGCAACTGGCGCTGGTGATCGAGGACTTCACGGGTGAGATGAAGGCACGCGGCTCCGTCAGTTGTTTCTGCGCCAAGGGATGATCCACTAAAACCGTGCCGGCACAGGGGGATGCTGCTATGACGGAGTTCAAGGCTCATCTGCGCGCTGAGGTAATACCGGGCGAAGGGACATATCTCTTCTCCGAGCGGGACGTGAAGATGATCGACTGTCCGCAGTTGGAGCTCATGGCTCCGCTCATGGACGGCCGCCGGGGAATCAACGAGATAATCCGGGACGCCGGACGGGAACTCGCCCCGGAGCAAATCGGATACGTATTGGCGCAACTCGCCAATGCCGCACTGGTCGACTTCCGGCGTACCGCACGCACGTTGGAGAACCCGGCCAGGACGGGGCTCGCGTTCTGGGAACTGGCCGGGCTCGACGGCGCGCAGACCGCGGCCCGGCTGGCGGACGGATCGGTTCGCATTCTCACGGTCGGCGCGGTCGACGGCAGCGCGGTAAGGGCCGCGCTGCAGGCCACCGGGGTGTCGGTCCACGCCACCTCCGCGGTGACGGGGTCCAGCTGCGGAATTCCGGGCGCCGACCTGTCCGTCGTGGTCTGCGACGACTACCTGGCCAGCGAACTGGCCGCGGTCGACGCATCGCATCGCGCGGCCGGACGGCCGTGGCTGCTGGCGAAGCCGCACGGGGCCGACATCTGGCTCGGCCCCGTGTTCCAGCCGGGTGAGGGCCCGTGCTGGAACTGCCTCGCCCACCGACTGCGCGGTCACCGGGAAGTGGAGAATCACGTCCAGCGCACGTTGGGGCGTTCCGGTCCACTGCTGATTCCGCAGGCCTCCATACCCCCGAGCCAGGGGGTGGGACTGCACATGGTGGCTCTCGAAGCGGCGAAATGGATGGCTGGGCACCGCTACCACGGGCAGCAGTCCGTACTGACCCTGGACAACTTCACGATGACGGCCCGTCATCACGCGGTACAGCGCCGCCCGCAGTGCGCCTTCTGCGGGGATCCCTCTCTCAGTACCGAACGGATCGGACGTCCGCTGCCGTTGCGTTCGCGTTCCAAGGCGTACGCGAACGGCAGCGGCGACCGGTCCGCCTCTCCCGAGAACGTCCTGGCCCGCTACCGGACGCAGGTCAGCCCGCTGACCGGGGTGGTGAGCCGGCTCGACCCCGACCCGGCCGCGCCACCCGGACTCCAGGTGTACCGGGCGGGCCACAACATGGCGCTGGGGACGCCGGGGCTGCGCTCCTTGCGGCACGGCTTCCGCGGTATGAGCGCCGGCAAAGGTGTGACCTCGGTGGAGGCCGAGGTCGGGGCGCTGTGCGAGGCGCTCGAGAGGTTCTCCGGTGTGTTCACCGGCGAGGAACTGCGCGTACGCGATTCGCTGCGGAACCTCGGCGAGCCGGCCATCCACCCGAACCGCTGCCAGCTCTTCGACGAGCGCCAGTACGCGGACCGGGACCGCTGGAACGCTGCGCACGGGGACTTCCAACAGGTGAACGAGGAGTTCGACGTCACCGCCGACGTGGACTGGACACCGGTCTGGTCGCTCACCGAGCAGCGGCAGCGGCTGCTGCCGACCAGCATGCTGTACTACAACACCCCCGAATCCTCCGGCGGCGGCTTCTGCTCGGCCGACTCCAACGGGTGTGCGGCCGGAAGCAGCCTGGAGGACGCCATCGTGCAGGGCTTCCTCGAACTCGTGGAGCGCGATTCGACGGCCCTGTGGTGGTACAACCGCACCCGCCATCCGGGGCTCAGTCTCAGCGCGTTCGAGGAGCCCTGGATCGCCGAGCGGCGCTCCCTGTACGCGGGCCGGAACCGCGAGCTGTGGGCCCTGGACCTGACCGCCGACTTCGGCATCCCCGCGGTTGCGGCCCTGTCCCGGCGTACGGACAAGGAGGACGAGGACATCGTGATCGGGCTCGGCGCCCACTTCGACATGCGTGTCGCGCTGCGCCGGGCACTCACCGAGCTCGACCAGATGCTGCCCTTTGTCATGAACGCCCGCCCGGACGGCGGGGGTTACGAGTGTTCGGGCAACGACATCCTGGATTGGTGCCGTACCGCCACCGTCGCCAACCAACCGTATCTGCTGCCTGATCCGCTGGCTCCGATGTCCACCCCGGACGACTACCCGTACACCGCCCATCCGGACCTGCTCGACGACGTCATGGGAATCCAGCGCCTGGTGGAGGCCAAGGGAATGGAACTGCTCGTCCTCGATCAGACGCGGCCCGACATCGGCCTGCCGGTCGTCAAGGTCATCGTGCCGGGGCTGCGCCACTTCTGGGCCCGCTTCGCACCGGGCCGCCTGTTCGACGTTCCGGTCCTGCTCGGCCGTCGCACGACGCCGCTGGGGTACGAGAACCTCAATCCGGTTCCTCTCTTCCTCTGACATCGCGTCCGCAACACCGCATCCGAAGGAGACCTCCTGTGCATTCAGAACCACGCCCGGACGTAGGCACCGACCTGCGCAGGGTCTCCTTGTGGTCGCTACGGGAGGACGTCCATCTGGAACGGGCATCCTCCGCCGGCGGGGCGGTGCTGCACAGCCGGTGGGGGGACGTGCTCCTGACCGGTCCCGATGAGCTGGTCTACGAATCGCTGCGCAGGATGAGCTTCGGGCCGGTGGACCTGGAGAACATCCTGCGCGCCACCCCCCGGCCGCACGGCGAGATCACCGCGAGCGACCGGGCCCGCCTGCTCACACTCCTCGACAGCGTCTCCTACCTCGTCGTCCGCTCGCTGGGCCTGGACGACACCGAACCGCAACTCCTGGACATGGTCCCGATCGCCCGCGGCGCCCGGCTGGACATCCGGGCGGTGCCGCCCGACCAGCCGATCAGACTCTCCCGGTTCGCCGTACTGCAGACCAAGGACGAGCTGCTGGTCCTGGACTCGGCGCTGTCCCTGCACCGGGCGCAGTTCCGCCGGCCAGAGGCGGCCTGGGTGATCGGGGTGCTCGGCAAGGCGACCACTCTGAAAGCGGCAACGGCCGCGCTGCCGGTGGCGGAGGGCGTGGTGGCGGACATCATCGCCTACCTCGCCGCCGCCGGCATGGTCACGCTCGGCGAACAGGACGGGAACGGGGTGGTGGTCTTCGCCGAGGACCACGATCCCTCGCTCATCACCTGGACCCCGAACGAACTGCTCTTCCACACCCGCACCCGGCTCGGCCGCCATGACGGCGACTTCGGGGCCACTTTCCCCTATCTCGGCCAGCTGTCCCCGGAACCGGCGGTCAAGAGCGCGCCCGACGGCGTACGCATCCCGCTGTACCGGCCCGATCTCGACACGGTGCTGGCGGCGGACCCGCCGCTGACCGCGGTACTGGAGACCCGCCGGTCCACCCGCACCTATGCGGAGGAGCCGCTCAGTGATCGGCAACTGGGTGAGTTCCTCTACCGGATAGCGCGCATCCGTTCCCTCTACAGCAGCATCGGTCTGGAGCCCGCCTCCTATCCCGCCAGTAGCCGTCCTTATCCGAGTGGCGGATCGGCCTATGAGCTGGAGTGCTACATCACTCTCAGCCGCTGCGTGGGACTGGCGGCCGGCAATTACTACTACGACCCCTACGGCCACTGTCTGGTACGGCTGGACGACCCGTCGAACTCCGCTGCCGAACTGCTCGCACAGGCGAGCGCCGCCGCGGGTATGACCACGACGCCACAGGTCCTGATCACCATCACCGCCCGCTTCCGCAGGTTGTCATGGAAGTACAGCGGTATGTGGTACGCCCTCGCGCTCAAGCATGTGGGCGTGGTCCAGCAGACGATGTGCTTGGTCGCCACGGCGATGCGGCTCGCTCCCCTGCCGCTGGGCAGCGGAGACATCGAAACGTCGGCGCAGGCCTTCGGACTGGACTGGCGCGAGGAATCCAGTATCGGCGAGCTCCTTCTCGGCCCGCTGGCACCGGACGACACCTCCGCGGAGGCAGAAAGTGCCATGGGATACCCCGTCAATGACAGTGATTGGGGCGAACGATGCGCGGCAACAGCAGGTCATGTTCAGCCTGTAGCGAGTAGTCTTCCGGCACGGCCTGGTGCTCAGCACGATGACCGCTGATCCATTGCTGCAGGGGAGACAGGTAATGGTCGGTGTACGGGGGCAGGTACAACACGATTTGCCAGGGGGCGACATTCCTGTGCCCCGGCTCGGCCGGGCGATCGTGGCCTTGACCATGCTGGGGTATCTGCTGCTGGGAATCGTCAGCATGCTGGCCCGCCAGGTGCCGACTTCGGAGATGGCATGGGGCGCCGGCATACTCGTTGCGCTATTCCTGCTGCAGAACCTCCATTCCCTCCCCAATCGGGGCGGTGACAGACCTCGTTACTGGATCTGGACGCTGTCGATGCAGGGGCTGCTCACCTATATCCCCTTCTTGATCCTGAAGGACAGCTGGGTGGGGATGCCGGGCTACTTCGCCGGATCACTCCTGTTGTTCCTTCGTGGCAAAGTCTCCTGGCTCAGCGCGTCGGCCGTGGCGATCAGCATGTTCTTCATCGAACAGCACCTCGGGTCCGACGGGTTCAGCGCCTTCTACTACGCGTGTGGTGTCGGCACCATCGGCCTCTCCGTCTTCGGCCTCACCCGGCTGGGAGACCTGCTGGTGGAGGTACAGGCCGCCCGCGCCGAACTCGCCCGGCTGGCGGTGGCCCGGGAGCGGGACCGGGTCGCCAGGGATCTGCACGATCTGCTCGGCTACAGCCTCTCCGCGATCACCCTCAAGGGGGAGCTCGTCTACCGGCTGGTCAACAGCCACCCGGAACGCGCCTGTGAGGAGATCTCGACGATGCTGGCCATCTCCCGCCAGGCACTGTCCGACGTCCGCATGGTGGCGAGCAGTTACCGCGACATGTCGCTGGCCGCCGAGATAGCCGCCACCCGGGCCGTGCTGGTCTCGGCCGACATAGCCACCGTGGTGACCGTCGACTGCGGCCCGCTCGAGGACCGGGTCAACACCGTGCTCTCCACCGTGCTGCGTGAGGGGGTGTCGAATCTGCTGCGGCACAGCAAGGCGCAGAACTGCGTCATAGAAGCGATCCTGGACAAGGGCGTGGTGCGCCTGCGGGTGGAGAACGACGGGCTCAACACCTCCCCGTCCGTCACCGCCCGGCGCGACGGCAGGGGCCTCGACAACCTCTGTACGAGACTCGGCGAGCTGGGCGGCACGCTCAACGCCGCGGCCGCCGAGGACGGCTGGTTCCGGCTGACCGCCCTGGTACCGCTGAGTGGCGCGGCGGCGTAGAGCTCACGCCGGGCCGTTACAGCCAACCGGCGTCGCGGGCGATCCTGATGGCGTCGACCTTGTTACGCGCGTTGAGCTTGGCGAGAATCGTCGTCAGATAGTTGCGGACCGTGCCGACCGACAGGAACAGCCGGGCGGCTATTTCCACCGCCTCCGCACCGTTGGCGGTGAGCCGGAGGACTTCGACCTCCCGCCGGGTGAGCGGGTTCTCGCCGGTGTCCCAGGCGGCCAGGGCCAGTTGGGAGTCGATCACCCGCTCTCCGGCGCGCACGCTGCGGATCGCCTGGGCCAGTTTGGCCGGCGGCGCGTCCTTGAGGATGAAACCGGAGACATGCGCGTCCAGGGCCCGGCGGAGGTTGCCGGGTCTGCCGAGGCTCGTGAGGATCAACGTCCGGCACGACGGCATCTGCTCATGCAGGTCCGCGGCGGCGGTCAGACCGTCGATGCCCGGCAGGTCGATGTCGATCACTGCCACATCGGGGCGTGTCCGAACGGAGGTGGGCACGATCTCGTCCCCGGACTCGACCTCCGCGATGACCTTGATGTCGACCTCGAGGTTCAGCAGGGCGACCAGCGCACCGCGGACCATGTGCATGTCCTCCGCGAGGAGAACGTGAATCATGCGTCGCGCCTCCCGGCTCCCAACTGCCAACTTCCGGGTCACAGGATCGCAGATTCAGCCACGTTAGGCATACGGATGAGCAGATTACGTGAACGGCCGATACCAATGGTCGCAGGAAACGACCTCCGGCCCGGTCCTGAGCCGGTCCTACCCGTGCCGCACCAGACGTTTGAGGTCCGGGTCGACGACCTCGTGCAGGGGGCGGAGCCGGTCGGTGAGGAACAGCTGGCGCATGGCGGCGCGTTGCAGTTTTCCGCTGGTGGTCCGGCGGACCGTCCCGGGCCGGACCAGCACCACGTTCCGCACCGGCATCGCGAACTCCCGCGACACGCTCTGCTGGACCGCCGACACCAGGCCGGGCAGATCCGCGTCGAAGGTGCGCCCTGACCTCACCTCCTGGACGACCACCACATGCTCGCGGTCGGAGTCGACGGCGAAGACCACCGTCGAGCTGAACAGGGCGCTCACCCGCTGGACGGTGCGCTCCACGTCCTGCGGGTACAGATTGCGCCCGGCGACGATCATGACGTCCTTCAGCCGGCCGGTGACGAACAGCTCGCCGTCCCGCACCACTCCGAGGTCCCCGGTGCGCAGGAAGCCGCTCTCACCGGTCGAGGTGACCGCCTGGAATGAGTACGCGGTCTCCGATGGCCGGTTCCAGTACCCCTGGGCGACGCTGTCGCCACGGATCCAGATCTCGCCTATCGCCCCGGGCATCTTCACCCGGCCGCTCTCCGGGTCGACGATCCGCAGGTCGAAGTCCCGGACCAGACCGGAGCCGACGAGGGTGCGGACGGACCGGCCGGGCATGGGGTCCTCCAGCCGGTGCCGCTCCAGCGCGCCGGCGTCCACCGGCAGCTGGGGCGCCCGGCTGCCGGGGATGCCGCCGGACACCAGCAGCGTCGCCTCCGCCATGCCGTAGCAGGGGTAGAGCGCGGAAGGGTCGAGACCGGCGGGCTTGAACTTCTCGGCGAAGGCGCACAGCGTCTCCGCCCGCACCGGCTCGGCCCCGTTGACGGCGTTCTCCCAGCGGGAGAGGTCCAGTTCGGCGACCTGCTCGTCGGTGACGCGCTGTACGCACAGCTCATAGGCGAAGTTGGGGCCGCCGCCGGTGGTGATCCCGTACTCGGAGACCATCTGCAGCCAGCGCACCGGACGCCGTACGAAGCTCATCGCCGGCATGATCACGCCCTGCGCGCCCAGCCACAGCGGGTGCAGCAGATGGCCGACCAGGCCCATGTCGTGGTGGAAGGGCAGCCAGCCGCCGATCCTGGACCTGGCCCCGGTGCCCATCGCCCGCTGGATCGCCCGCTGGTTGGCGAGCAGATTGCGGTGCGAGATCATCACGCCCTTGGGCTCGCTGGTGGAGCCCGAGGTGTACTGCAGGAAGGCGAGGTCGTCCAGCGAGAGGTCCGGGCGCCGCCAGTCGTCCGGGTCGGCCGGCGCGATGGCGTCGGCGGGCAGCGCGTCGGTCGCCAGGCACACCACGTCGCCGTGGCCGGCCTCGGCCAGCAGCTGGGAGATGACCGGCGCGTGCCGGGAGTCGGTGAGCGCGAACGACGCGGCGGAGTCCTTGACGATGCCGGCGACGCGTTCGATGTGCCGGCGGGTACCGCCCGGCGGCGGGGCGGGCACCGCGACCGCTCCGGCGTACAGACAGCCGAGGAAGCAGGCGATGAACAGCGGACCCTGGTCCTGGAGTATCAACACCCGCTTACCGGCCGCGTTGTGGTCCTGCAGCCAGGCGCCCAGCCGCCGGGCCTCCCGGTCGAGGCGGCCGTAGGTGATCCGGTCGACGGTCGCGGCCCCGTCGCGTCCCTCCCCGGTGAAGGCGAAGGCCTCTTGGCCGGTCCGCGCCTGCGCTTGCTGCCGCACTAATTCTGCGAAGTCCGCTTGTCCAGACAAGGCTGCTCCCCCGTTGGCGTCGCCGTACGGGGTCAGAATGAGCTCGTCGCCTCAAACCCGCCTTGAACCTGAGTGGTCAGGGGCGTTCGAACTCGTGGACAAGGCCCAGCTGGCGGGCGGCTTCCCGTTCGAAGGCACTCAGCGGGACGTCCGGACGGACCGTCTCCGGGTGCCCGTCGGCAGGGCCCGCGTAGCCGGCGATCGGGTCTGCGTAGTCGTGGCCCGGCTTACGCTGCTGCCGTCCCAGCCCCGCGGTCCGGCCCGACGGGTAGAGGTACGGGGTGATGGGCACGTAGAACGTCCCGTAGGTCACCAACGCCCGGTAGACCGGGCCCAGGAAGTAGGTGACAGACCACTTGGCGAGCTGGCTCATCTAAGGCCTCCGTGGGATTCCGCGCCTCCGTCCGGCGCTGCGTCCATGGTGTCCGCAGCCGCTCAAGGACGACTCCAGCACGAGTCATGGAAGTTCTGATCCGGTTCCACCGGATCTCCTTGACGGGACGTCGACCGGATCACGAGCCCGGCGGCGGACGCTCGGCCGGGGCGCGCTCCGGCGCTCCACCGCCCCCGAGGAGTGTCACTGTGACCACCTACCCGCCGCCCCGGCCGTCCGCGACGCAGGTGCCACCGGCCTACGAGGAACTCCGCGCGGGCTGCCCGGTCGCCCGGGTCACCCTGCCCAGTGGCGACCCGGGATATCTGGTGAGCCGCTACGAGGATGTCCGTGAAGTGCTCGGCGGCGCCGACTTCAGCCGAGCGGCCACCGTCCTCCCGGAGGCGCCGAAACTGACCGCGATGCCGTTCGACGCCGGCGGTCTGTTCACCCTGGACCCGCCCGAGCACACCCGTCTGCGGGCCCTGGTCACCGCCGAGTTCACCGCGGGCCGGGTGCGCGCGCTGCGGCCGCGGATCGAGCAGGCCGCCGAGCGGCTCGTCGACGAGATGATCACCGCGGGCGAGGGCGTCGACCTCATCGGCGCCTACGCGTTCCCGCTGCCCGCCTTCGTCATCTGCGAACTGCTGGGGGTGCCCTACGAGGACCGGGACCGCTTCCGCGGCTGGTCCGACGCGCTGCTGTCGCTCACCGCGCACTCCCCCGAGGTGATGCGGGCCAACCGCGACGAACTGGTGGGGTATCTCGCGGACCTGGTCGGCGCCAAGCGCCTCGAGCCCGGCGACGATCTGCTCAGCGCGCTGGTGCAGGCGCACGACGAGCACGGCAGCCTCAGTCATCTGGAACTCCTCACGATGGCGATGACGCTGCTGGTCGCGGGGCACGAGACGACCGCCGGAATGATCGGCACCTGCGCGTTCACCCTGCTGCGCGAGCCGGACGGCTTCGCGGCGCTGCTGCGCCGGCCCGCCTCCGTGGTGGAGGAACTGCTCCGCTACAACCCGATGGGCGACGGCGGCCCGCTGCGCGTGACGCTGCGGGACACCGAGGTCGCGGGCGTGCCGATCCCCGCCAACAGCGCCGTCATCGCGTCGATCTGCTCCGCCAACCGCGACGAGCGGGTCTTCCCGGACGCGGACAGCCTCCACCCCGGCCGGCCCGGCCCGTCGCATCTGGCGTTCGGTCACGGTGTGCACCACTGCCTGGGCGCGCCGCTGGCCCGCGCCGAACTGGAGATCGCGCTGACGACGCTGGCCCGCGCGCTGCCGAAGCTGCGGCTGGCCGTTCCCGAGCAGGACATCACGATGCACACTGGACTGCTGGTGAACCGGCTGACGGCGCTGCCGGTCACCTGGTGACGTAGCCGGCCGCGTCCCGCGGTCCGTAACCGCAGGCGCGGTCCCAGCCGATGTGCCCGAGCCAGGCCAGGCCCGCGACGGCGAGGCGGCGGCGGCCGGTGAGGGCCGCCGCCGTCAGCAGGACGGCCGGGACCGCGGGCGAGTGCAGCACGTTGTACGGGCGCACCGCGTAGGACGGCATCCGGTGCCAGGTGGGCGCTCCGGCGATGCCGAGCAGCAGGGCGGTGTCCGGCACCACCGCGCAGAACCACAGCACCTTGTCGTGTCTCCCGCCCAGCGCCACCGCGCCGCCCAGCGCGCCCAGGCCCACTGCCAGGCTCACCGCGCGCGCGACGGGGTGGCGGTGCGCCCAGGTGGCCGGAGCGCCGCTCCAGCGGGCCGTAGCGGGGGCCGACGGCGGGGCCGGGGGCCGGCCCCGCGAGGCGGTGTGCGTGACCGGCGGGGCGGTTGCGCCGCGGGGGTTCAGGGTCATCAGGCGGCTTCCGGTACCGCGCCGGGCGTCGCCGGCGCGGCGGCGGCGACCGCGGCCCCCAGCAGCAGCCCGCGGGTGTGGTCGAGGTGGGCGGGCGCGCCGTGCACGTCGTCGAGGACCGTCACCTCGCCCGGGACGGCCGCTCTGCGGAGCACGGCGGCCTCGCCCAGCGGCACGATCTCGTCGCGCAGCGCGGCGATGTAGTGGACGGGGATCCGCAGCGCGCCGAGCTCCTCGTCGGTGAGGCCCCAGCCGCGGGTGTACCCGAAGACGAGGGACGGCGGGACGCCGGTGGTGTGGGCCAGCGCGGCGAGGGTGGTGCGGGGCACCTGGCGCTGCCAGGCCTCGTCCTCGAAGAAGAGCCGCAGCGGGGCGCCCACGGTGGCGACGCAGGCCAGCCGGGAGTCCACCAGGGCGCAGCGCAGCGCGAGATGGCCGCCGAAGCTGAGCGCGATGGCGGCGGTGCGGCTGACATCGGCGCGGCCGGACAGCGCGTCGAGGATCGCCGAGAGCATGCGCGGGGAGCGCGGCCCGTACGGCACGGTGTTCTCGCCCACGCCGGGCAGTTCGGTGACGGCGAGCGCGACGCCGAACGCCTCGGCGTGCACCAGCAGCGGCGCCCACTGCTCCTTGACGCTGACGATGCCACCCATGACGACGATCAGCGGTTTCGGGTCGGTGGCCGACAGCCCGGCGGTCCAGCAGACGGCGGTGCCGTCCTCCAGCGGGACCTCCAACCGCTCGATGCCCGCGCCCTGTTCCGCCCGCCAGGTGTCGAACGCGGCGACGCAGCGGCGCTGGGCCTCCTGGCGGGGCGCGTCCCCGGGGTACGGGAAGCGGGCCATGGCGTAGTGGCGGGAGGCCTCCAGGTGCAGTCCCTGGCCGGTGAGCCGGTCGCCCTCCGCGCTCCAGACGCGTCCCCAGGAGCGCGGACGGTCGCCCCACGGCTCGGTGATCCGGGCCAGCAGCTCCTGGGCGGCGCCGGGTTCGATGCCCTGGGCCTGTGCGTGCAGCAGGGACAGCCCGCGCAGTTCCTCCAGGCCGATGGCGTCGTCGGCACCGAGCCGTGTGGTCATGTCCGCGCCTCCTGCTCGTGCTCGTCGTGGTCCTCGCGCCGTGCGCCGCGGGCCCGCTCGGCCCGCTGGTCGGCGAAGTACGCCGGTTCCAGCATCCGGGCGCGCAGCCGGGCGGAGGTGTCCAACGCCCGGTAGACGCCGCGGCGCACCGCCACGGCGGCCGGGGCCGACCAGGTGAAGATCCGCTCCTGGCGCAGTTGCAGCCGCCGGGAACGGGCCACCTCGCGGGACCGCTGTCGCTGGAACTGTCCCGTGGCGCGGTCGAGTCCGGCTGGTTCCCCGCTGTGGAGCGCCGCGGCGGCGAGCGGCGCGAGGGCTGCGGCGTCTGCGAGGGCGTGGTTGACGCCCTGGCCGAGGACGGGCGACAGGGTGTGCGCGGCGTCGCCGATCAGTACGACGCCCGGCGCCGACCAATGCGGCACGGTGGTGCTGAAGATGTCCAGCAGCGCGGTGTCGGACCAGTCCCGCAGCGTCTGCCGGGCGGGCTCCGCCAGTTCGGGGGCGAGTTCACCGAGCCGGCCGTGCAGCGCGTCCAGTCCTGACCTGCGCAGTTCGCGCAGCCCGCCCTTGGGGATGTTGAGGCCCACCCGGACGGTGCCGCCGGAGTCGGGGAGCAGCAGGGCGTGCCGGTCGCCGCGGATCCGGATCCGGTAGGCCGCGTCCGTCCACTCGACGGGGCGCGGCAGCCGCATCCAGATCACGTCCCGGTCCAGCGGCCGTACCCGGGCGTCGAGTTCGGCGAGTTTGCGGATCCTGCCGTAACGGCCGTCCGCGCCGACGGTGAGCCGGGCGCGGATCTCGCACTCCGCCCCGCCGGGCCCGGCGGCCCGCACGCCGGTGGTCCGGCCGTCCGCGGACAGCAGGCCCTTGGCGGTCCAGCCGCGCAGCATCCGGAAGCCGTCCTGGCACCGCGCCGCGGCCTCGATCTCCGCGAGCAGCAGGGACTGCGGGATCTCCAGCGGGAATCGGTACGGATAGGGGAAGGACTCGAAGCCGACGTCGAGTACGGTCCTGCCGCCGTCGGCGACCTCCAGCCGGCGCACCGGCAGGGCGATGGCGCGCAATTGTTCCAGGACGCCGCAGCGGTCCAGCAGCCGGACGCCGTCCGGGGACAGCGACTCGCCGCGGAAGTCGCGGCGGCCGCCGGCGGAGCGTTCCAGCACGGTCGTGCGCACCCCGAGCCGTACCAGTGCGAGGGCCAGCGCGAGTCCGGCCGGCCCGCCGCCGACCACGACCACGTCGGTCCCGGCGGGCGGCGGGGCGGCGGTCACGCCGCCACTCCGGCTCCGGTCAGCGGCACGTCGGTCGCGGCGGTGGCCTCGGCGGCCGGCTGCGGCGCCTCGGCCGGCTGGTGCAGCAGCGCGGTGACCAGGCCCTCGTCGAGCATGGTGCCGGCCCGGGTGTCGTCGGTGTCACCGAATCCCGCGTCGTACAGCGCCCAGCTGGCGGTGTAGCGGCCTTCGACACGGCAGGTGCCGAACGCCCACTCCTCACCGGTGCCGGGCGAGCCGTCCGGTCTGAGCACTTGGACGGGATGGCCGCTCGGCCCGAAGCCGAACTCGTTGAACCGGAACCGCATGCCCTGGCCGATGGCCTTGCTGTACGCCTCCTTCAGCGTCCACAGCCGCACCATCTCCTGGTTGCGGTCGCTCTCCCTGACCTGGGACAGCATGGTGCGCTCGTACGGGGTGCACACCTGCCGTTCGATGCCGGAGACCAGCATGGAGCGGTCCTCCAGCTCGGCGTCCACGCCGATCCAGCCGCGCCGGGTAATGCCGACCAGCAGCAGTTCCTCGGTGTGGCTGAGGCTGATGTCGATCTGGTCGCAGCCGCGCAGGTACGGGCGGCCACCGGGCTTGTAGGCCAGCTCCACGGTGGCCGGCGGTGCCTGGATCGCCTGCGCCGCCACGTGTTTGAGCAGCAGCCGGGAGGCGGCGAAGCGCTCCCGCACATGGTGGTGGCGCATCGCCTGGTAGCGGTGCCAGTCCCGTCCGAGGACCGGGCGCAGCTCCGGGTCGTCGAGGTTCTCGGGCACCCAGTCCGACAGCAGGGCGTGGACCATGACGCTGCCACGCTCGTCCAGCGCCTCAACCACGCGGTGCCACGGGCCTTCCGGACTGGTCACCCTGATGGGCCGGCCGATCACCGGAACGGCGTTGGGGGGCGTCCCACCCCCCGGGAAGAGCGGCATCGCATGCCTCCAGGAGTAGTGCCAGGTCGTCCAGTACGTCGGCGGCCGCCGCGCCGTCGAGCACGCGGTGGTCGAAGGTCAGACCCAGGCGCAGCACCGGCGCCACGGCGACACGCGTCGCACGGGCCACCGGAACCTCGGCGATCCGGCCCGCGGTCAGGGTGACCGCGGTACCACCGTAGGAGTGGAAGGTGTCCACCCTGCGGTGGCCGAGAGAGCTGACCGCCACGGTCCCGAGCAGTTCGGCCCGGCGGGCCCCGCTGCTCACGGCCGTCCGGAAGGCGAGGTGCCCGAGCGGCGGGGGCAGCCGGCCGAGCCGGCGCACCCCCTCCGCTCCCGGCAGGTCCTCGGCGGCTCCGTTCCGGTAGCGGTCGACGAGTTGCTGGATTCCGGCCAGGTCCAGCCGGTCCACGTCGGGCAGCACCGCCACGCGCACCGCGCGCCGGCCCTCGTCGGCGGTTCCGCTGTCGATGGCCAGCTTCGCGTGCACCCGTTCGTAGCGCAGGGTGCGCGGCACGATACCGCCGGCCGTCGTCGCGTTGGCCTCCGGGTGGTCGGCCAGTACCCGGCCGGCGGCGTACAGCAGATAGCTCACGACGGAGTACCGGCGGCCCTCGGCACGGGCCGCGGCCCGGTGTGCCTGGACGCCGGTCATGTCGATGTCGGCGCCCAGGTGCACGGGGGCCGCGGCACGGGCCCACCGCAGGAAGTACCGGGTGTGGCGGCGGGCCCGGTCGGACCGCGCGGTGTCCTGACGTGCCGTGGTCCGGCCTGTCCCGGCCTGACCCGACGCGGCCTGGGGCGTCACAGCCCCACCGCCAGCGCGTGGATCTCGGCGAGGGTGCCGGCCGTGACGACCTCGGCCACCGGCAGCGGCCTTCCGGCCTCCTCCTCCAGCACCGCGACGAGCCGGAACAGCAGCAGCGAGTCCCAGCCGGGGAGCGCCTCCAGTGGCGCCCCGGCGTCCTCCGGGCGCAGGAACAGGCCCAGTTCCCGGTTGAGCAGGGTGATCATGTCCTCGACTCCTGTCACTGTGCCTCCTCCTTCATTCCGTTGTCCTGCACGGTCCTCATGACGCCTCCAGGGCGAAACCGGCCGATATCCACCGGCTGGACTCGACGCAGGCGCACAGCGCCCGCGCTCCCGGGGTCAGCAGCGGCAGCAGCTGTTCCAACTGGCTCATCACCAGGGCGTTCCCGGTGTTCCCGGTGTCGGCGACACAGGAGATCTCGACGGCCTTCTCGACCCCGAGCCGCTCGCGGAGCGCCGCGGTGATCCGCCGGGTCATCAGACCGCCGAGCTGCGGCGGCAGCAGGTAGCCCAGGTCGGGCGCCGACCAGCCGAGGGTGTCCAGCAGGTCGGCGCAGACCTGTTGGGCCAGTTCCGGGACCAGGCACTCGACGGCCTTGTAGTCCTCGGAGACCGGCGGCAGCGCGCTGTCGCGGTCGGCGGCGCCATACCACTCGACGTGCTGGCCCGGTGGCTGGCCCGGCAGGGCCAGCCGGTGCCCGAGCCCGTGGAAGGCGGCGCTGCCGGGGGCCGGGGCGGCGCTCACCACGGCGGCGCCCGCGCCGTCGCCGAAGATCACGTAGTTGACGAGCTGGGCGGGCGGCATCCGGCGGAAGTCCTGCTCCAGGTCCAGGTGTTTGGCGCAGACGTCCCCGCCGAGGACCAGTCCGTACGGCCCGCCGGGCCCGGCGGGCTGCTGGGCGAGCAGCGCCTCGGCGAGGGTGAACGCCTGGACGGCGCCGGAGCAGCCCGACTGCAGCTGGTAGGCCGGGATGCCGGCGGCGCCCAGCCGGTCGGCGACGACGGCGGCCGTGGTGGGCATCAGGGAGTCCGGGGTCGCCGTTGCCAGCACCACGAAGGAGAGGTCGCGCATGGTCAGCCCGGCCCGCTCCAGGCTGCGGACGGCGGCCTGTTCGCACAGGTCGGCCAGCAGGCAGCCGACGCCGCCCGCGAGGTCCACGGCGAAGTGCCGGGTCCGGGTGCCGATGAACATCTCCACCCACTCGGCGGAGAGCCCGAGCCGCCCGGCCAGCACCTCGTTGCCGATCGCCGGGCCGGGCAGCGCGGTGGCAGCCGCGAGCAGGTGCATGCCGGGCTCCGAGGGCGGGCGCCGGGTCATCAGGCGGGGACCCTGGCGAGCTGCTCACGCAGATAGCCGATGAGGGTCGTCACCGAGACCAGGCTCGACATCATCTCCGGGATCGACAGCTCGCCCAGCGCCGGTACCGCCTCCTCCAGCCGGTACTTGAGCTCCATGAACATCACCGAGTCGAAGCCCAGGTCGTCGTAGAACCGGTCGTCGTCGCGCAGGGTGCCCTCCTCGGCGCCGGTGATCCCGGCGACCGTCTCGCGCACCGCCTCGGCGAGCCCGCCGCCGTCGTGCTCGGGTGCCCGCGGGCCGGAGTCCGCGCGCACCAGCGACAGGACCGGGCTCCCCGGTTCGCCGGCCGGCGCCGCCGCGGGTCGGGGTGGCTCGTACCAGAACCGGGCCGAGGTATCGAAGCTCTGCGGCGCCAGCTGGGCGTGCACCTTGTCCTCGGGGCGGTAGAGAAGCTCCCAGCGGATGTCGACCCCGGCCGTGTAGAGCGCGGCCGCCGCCTCGGCCGCGGTCAGCGCGCCGCTGTGGGCGTCACGGACGACCGAGATCCCGGGCAGCCCGCTGCCTCCGGGCAGCCTCCGGGCGAGGGGCAGCAGGACGGGTTTGGGGCCGAGTTCGACGAGATGCGTGACGTCGGAGCCGAGCAGCGCGGCGGCGGCCTCGGCGAACCGGACGCTGCCGGTGATGTGTTCACACCAGTAGTCGGCGTCGAGCGGGCGTCCGGCGAGCAGGCCGCCGCGGACGGTGGAGAAGAACGGAATGCGCGGCTCGCCCGCGGTGATCCCATCAGCCGTCGTGCGGAAGCCGGGCAGCACCGGCTCCATCAGGACCGAGTGGAAGGCGTGCGAGACCTTGAGCGGGGTGCAGCCGACGCCGCGCGCGGCGAGCTGTTCGCGGATCCTGGCGAGGCCCGCCAGATCGCCGGACAGCACGGACGCGGCAGCGCCGTTGGCGGCGCCCAGACCCACCAGCGGTTCGCCCGCGAGGACTTCGCGCAGGTCGTCGGGGTGCGCCCGCACGGCGAGCATCCCGCCGCCCTCGGGCAGCGCCTCCATGGCGGTGCCGCGGGCCGCGACGAGCGCCGCGGCGTCCTCCAGACCGAGCGCGCCCGCGGTGACGGCCGCCGCGAACTCGCCGATGCTGTGCCCGAGTACGGCGCCGGGCCGCACGCCCAGCTCCTCCAGGTAGCCGGCCAGCGCGTACTGCACGGCGAAGACGGCGGGCTGGGTCCAGCCGGTGCGGTGCACCCGCTCGTCACGGCCGAGCAGCAGCTCGGTGATCGAACCGCCGAGGTGCGGTTCCAGGGCCCGGGACGCCTCGTCGAGGTAGTGCCGGTAGAGCGGCGACTCGCGGTACAGCCGGCTCGTCATCCCGGGGTACTGGGCGCCCTGGCCGGTGAAGAGGAACGCCACCACCGGGGGTTCCGGCGGCTCCGGCACGCCCTCGCCCGCCTCCGCGGCGGCGTCCAGGGCGGCGGCGAGCCCGGCGGTGTCCTCGGCGGGGATCGCGATCCGGTACGCCATGCCGGTGCGGGTCAGGTTGCTGGTCCAGCACAGCGGAGTGACCGGCTCCTGGGCGCGGCCCGCGAGCGACCGGGCCTGGACCACCAGGTTGCGGCGCAGCGCCTCGGCCGTGGGCGCGGTCAGCGTGAACACCCCCGGGCTCTCACCGCTCTCACCGTTGTTGGTCTGCGGGGCGGCGATGGGGGCGGTCTGCCGGGGCGCGGAGGAGAGCACCACATGGGCGTT
This sequence comes from Streptomyces sp. SID13666, assembly GCF_010548325.1. Taxonomy (NCBI): domain Bacteria; kingdom Bacillati; phylum Actinomycetota; class Actinomycetes; order Kitasatosporales; family Streptomycetaceae; genus Streptomyces; species Streptomyces sp. SID13666. The sequence goes on from NZ_JAAGLX010000023.1 coordinate 72,864, forward strand.
GCTGCCGCCCATGCCGAAGCTGGAGACGGCGGCGAGCATCTCGCCCTCGGGCAGCGGCAGCGGTTCGGTCAGCAGCCGCAGGCCGTGCGCCGCCAGGTCGAGTCCCGGGTGCTCGCCGCCCACGGTCCTGACCGGCGGGACGAGCCGGTGCTCCAGCGCCAGCACGGCCTTGATCAGGCCCGCGATACCCGCCGCGCCCTCGGCGTGGCCGATGTTGCCCTTCACCGAGCTGATCGCGCACGGTTCCGGCCGCAGCCCGCCGTACACGTCGCCGAGCGCGCGGGCCTCGATGAGGTCGCCGACCGGGGTGCCGGTGCCGTGCGCCTCGACCCAGCCGATCCGCTGCGGCTCGACCCCGGCCCGCTTGCAGGCGGCCTGGATGACCTCGCGCTGGGCGCGCCGGGACGGGGCCATGATGCCGTTGCTGCGGCCGTCCTGGTTGACGGCGCTGCCCAGCAGCAGCGCGCGGACCGGGCGGCCCGCTTCGCGGGCGCCCTCCAGTCGCTGCAGGACGACGGCGCCGACGCCCTCGGCCCGGCCGATGCCGTTGGCCTGCGCGCCGAAGGGTTTGCAGCGGCCGTCCGGGGCGGCGAGCCCGGACTGGCCGTAGATCTCGTCCAGGACGTCGGACATCACCAGGTTGACCCCGCAGGCCAGGGCGATGTCGCATTCGCCGGACAGCAGCGCGCCCATCGCGAGGTGCACGGCGATCAGCGCGGACGAGCAGGCGGAGTCGACGGTGAGGCTCGGACCGCGCAGATCCAGCTGGTACGAGAGCCGGTTGGCGAGGATCGCCCGGCCGGCGCCCGTGCCGGTGCGCGGGGTGATCGCCGCGTCGTCGGCCAGCCGCAGCCGGGACCAGTCGTCGGCCATGGCGCCCACGTAGATCCCGGTGCCGCTGCCGGCCAGGTCCCTGGGGTTGATGCCGGCGTCCTCCAGGGCGCGCCAGGCGGTCTGCAGCAGCAGTCGCTGCTGCGGGTCCATGGCGGCGGCCTCGGCGCGGCCGATGCCGAAGAAGGCGTGGTCGAACGCGTCGGCGTCGTCGATGAATCCGCCGTCGGGCCGGGCCGCGGGCACACTCGCCCGCCGGGTGTCCCCGACCCGGCGGGAGGCGGGTCTCGGCCCGACCCCGTCGGCTCCGGCGGCGAGCAGGTCCCAGTACGCCCCCGGGTCGGGGGCCCCTGGGAAGCGGCAGTCCAGGCCGAGAACGGCGATCGGGTTCACCGCGGTCCACCTCCCGGGGTGTTCCGCGTCCAGCCCGCCGTCCCGGGGGTGTCGCGGGGGTCGCTCGGGTCGCCGCCCGCCTGGTTCCCGCCGATCGGCTCGCCGTAAGGAGCCTGCGTCAGCGGGCCGGTGGCGCTGCGGGCGGACTCGGAGGCCAGATAGCGGGCGAGGGACTGCACCGTGGGGTGGTCCCAGGCCACCGTCGGCTCCAGGTAGAGCCCGAATCCGTCCTCGATGTCACCGAAGATGCTCAGCGCGGCCACCGAGTCGATGCCGTACTCCGCGAAGGGCACGCTGATGTCGATGTCCGCCGGGGGGCGCCGCAGGTACTGGCCGAGCTTCTCCAGGAGCCACCCGCGAAACTCCCGCTCCTGGACAGCGCTGCCGGGAACCACCATGTCCGACTCCTCTTGTGTCTCGGTGCCGCTCAACCGGCCAGGGGGCTGTCGTAGAGGTCGTAGCTGCGTTCGCCGTGGTAGCGGTCGAGGACCTCGCCGAGCAGCCAGTCCACCTCGTCCCGGGTGCGTTCCGGGACGGGCAGCCCCAGCCGCCGGGCGATCCGGGCGAGCGCGGCCGTCGGCCAGGCCGGGTCGGCCAGGAACGGCGAGCCGCCCCCCAGTTGTTCGCGCCATACGTTGAGGACGGCGGATCCCGCGAGCACCAGGGCGTACCGGTCGGCGAGCGCGTAGGCGTGCGGGCTGGCCAGTACGGTGCGGTCCTCGGGCGGCATCTCCGTGCACTCGCCCTGCAGCTCGCGCAGTTCCTCGACGAGCGAGCGGACGAGTTCGATCAGTGCGGCCGCGTCGGTCCCCCCGCTGCCGGTGGCCCGCAGCCAGTCGTACCCGGTCACCAGGGAGGCGGCGAGCGCGTCACCGTCCGCCGCGAGCGACAGCCGGCTCGTGTCGAGCGGCGGCAGACCCTCCCAGCTGCGGAAGAGCGAGGCGGGGGCGGGTTCGCCGGCGAACCACGACTTGCGGGCCAGCCGCGGCAGTTGGGGAATGATCGTGGCTTGGCAGGCGGCGGTCCCGGCGTGTCCGAGGCTGGTCATCGGCAGGTCGCGTACGTGCTTCTGGAAGATGCCGTACTCACCGTTGCGTACATAGAAGTTGGCGCCCAGCACGATCGAGAGGTCGTAGGTGGCGTCCTGCAGGAACTTGGGCACCAGGTACTTCACCACCGCCGCGTACACGCTGGTCTGGCCGGGCAGCAGATGGACCGCCCGGGTGGCGGCCAGCGCGAGGGAGTCGCAGATCAGCAGGTCGGTGAAGGCGCCCGCCACGGTGGACCGGGCGTGCGGGATCTCCAGTACCGAACGGCCGTACAGCTGCCGGTCGACGGCGAAGCCGACCACGGTGCGCAGCGCCGTGTCGGCGCCCGCCAGCACCATCGCGGGAATGGCGCTGCGGGTGATCTGGAAGGACCGCAGGGCGATCTCCACGCCTTCGCCGAGCCCGCCGACGAGCGCGTCGCCGGGCAGCGGGCAGTCACGGAAGTGGAAGCCGCCGATCTCGCAGCCCTTCACCCCGACCGTGCGGTAGCGCGGCAGATGCTCGAACCGGTCGGCGGGGAGCACGCTCTTGTCGACGAGCAGCACGGAGTGGCTGCGGGCGCCGGCCTCCTTCGCGGTGCGGCTGAACAGGACGAGGGCCTCGGCGCGCCCGGCGTTGTTGATCACTTCCTTGCGGCCGTCCAGCCGGAAGCCGGTGCCGTCGGGGAGCGCGGTGAACTCGTTGCGGACGAAGTCGTTGCCGTGTGCCAGCTCGTGGTAGGCGATGGCCAGCCGGCCGCCGCCCATCAGCAGGTCGGCGGTCCAGCGGCGCTGCTCGGGCGTACCGGCCGCCCACACCGCGACCGCGGCGAGGAAGGACGTCACTCCGTAGCCCAGCGCGAGTGAGGCATCCCGGCGGAAGACCGGTCGCAGCACCCGGGCGAGGGTGTCCACCCGGGCGAGCCGCCCGCCGAGTTCCACCGGCACGAACTCGTGGTTGAGGCCGAAGCCGGTGAGCGCGTCCTCCGCGGAGGGGAGGAGTTCGCTGCGGTCGTCGGCGGCGAGCAACGCGTCGTGCCCGAAGGGGTTGTCCGGGTCGCGGGGGTCGCCGAGCAGTTGCTCCAGTTCGGCGACCCTGGCCTGGATGGCGACTTCCGCCGGGTCCACCGACCGGAGCCCGGCCGGCTGCGCCGGTCCGGCGTCCGGGACGGGGCCCGGCTGCGGGCGGGAGCTGTTGTCCTTCAGCATGATGGCGGTCCCTCGGCTATCGGGCAGGGCAGCAACGAGAAGAGACTGCCGTCCTGGTACTGCTGGGTCAGCTGTGTGTAGAGCCGCTCGAACAGCGGGTCCTCCGCGGCGCCCGCGGCCGGGCGCGCCTCCAGGCGGGCCAGCAGCCGGTTCAGTACGGCTTCGAGCCACAGACCGTCCTGCCAGAGCCCGCCGGTCCCGCCCGCCTCCGCCTCACGGTGGCTGTGCAGCCACAGTCCCAGGCAGGCGGCCCCGGCGAAGCAGAGCCCGTACTTGCGTGCGTCGGTGAAGCTCTCGGGTGAAGCGGCCGCCACCGTTTCCATCCGGCGGGCGATCCTGCGGTGCAGCGCGTCGGCCGCCACCCGCAGTTCCGCGGCGCACCGGGCGGCGCCGCCGAGCGCGGGGTCGAGCAGCGCCGCGTCCGCCAACCGGGTCACGGAGGCGGGCAGGGTGCCCAGGACGCTGCTGCCGTAGCGGGAGAGCAGGGTGAGCCGCTCGGGGTCGAACGGCGGCAGCGGCCGGCTCAGGTTGAACAGGGTGCCCAACCGCGGGCGGTGGTCCAGCGGCCCGAGGTAGTTGCGGGCCAGCGAACGGAACTGCGCCACCAGCGAGTACTGATTGACGAGGGTGTTGCCGTCGAAGATGCCGACGATGCGGTGGTCGCGGGCCACCTTCTGGAAGCTGCCGTGGGCGAACTCGCCCGACAGGAACGACCGTGCGCCCAGCAGGGATCCCAGCGAGGCGACCTGTCCGTCGATGATGGTCGGCACGAGGTACTTGGCGACGGCGGAGGTGACGCTCAGCTCGCTCGGCAGGGCGTGGATGCTGCGGGTCGCCACCGTGCTGAGCGCCTCGCAGACCAGGAGGTCGGCATAAGCCTCGGCCAGGGTGCGCCGGGTGAGGGGGAGTTCGGTCAGCCGTCGGCCGTAGAGCACCCGCTCACTGGCGAACTCCATGGCCAGCCGCAGCGCGTGGTCGGCCGCGCCGAGCGACAGCGACGGGCAGAGCGTCCGGGTGAGCTGGAGCGACTTGAGGAGCAGCTCCGCACCGCCGCCGGCCCCGCCGACCACCGCCTCCGGGCCCACCACCGCGTCCTGGATGACGACGCCGCTGATGTCCGCCCCGCGGATGCCGTGGGTGGGCACCTTGGGCAGGCAGCGGTAGGTCTCCTCGGGCAGTTCCTCCTTGTCGAGGAGGAGCAGGGTGAAGCCGCGCGGGCCGCCGACGGGCGACGTACGGGCGAGCAGGCTGAGCAGCCGGCCGCGGGTGGCGTTGTTGATCAGCCACTTCTCGCCGTTGACGCGGTAGCCGGGGCCGACCGGTTCCGCGGTGAGCTCGCCCGCCATGATGTCGCTGCCATGGGTGCGCTCCGTCAGGCCGAGCGAGACGCGGGCACCCGCCTTGACCAGCGCACCGAGCCGGACCGCCGCCGCGTGGTCGCCTGAGACCCACACCGACACCGAGCCGAGGAAGGTCTTGCCGTGTCCGACGGCGACCGTCAGATCGCGCCGGGCCAGCATCCGGATGAGCTGCTGCAGGTCCTCGAAGCCGGTGAGCACCCCGCCGTAGTCGGCGGGCACGTAGTAGTCGGCGAGGCCCCAGGCGTCGAGGGCGGCGCACGCCTCGTCGGGGAACTCCTCGGCCTCGTCCAGCCGGACGGCTTCCTGGTAGGAGAAGACGGTGGCCGGGTCGCCCGGGTCCCCCAGCTCCCGGTCGAAGCGGGCCGCCAGCTCCCAGGACGAATGGCGCAGTTGCGGGACCGCCAGGGCGCCTTCCCCGGCACCGGCGCGCCGCAGGACCGTCACCATGGCCGCCGTCCCGGCTTGTGGAACGTCGCGCGTACGTTCACAGCAGGTTCCTTTCGGGTCACTCCGGGCGATGCGTCCGAGGATGTGTACCGGCCCTCGAATCCAGCTCAAGGGGGCGTCCACGCTGTGGGTTGATGAGAAGAATTCAGCCCGCCGTTACCGGCCGGTCCCCGGTACCGCCGGGATTTCTGCGTCACGCTGGAGGGAAGGGAACCGCGCGGGACATCCACCGAGGATCCGCGGGCGGCCCGCGGCGGACAGCCGGCCGCGCCGACCGGGCGGATACGTGGACACGCTGAGGAGGCGTCGCCATGCCCATGCTCGTCATCGAGGGCACGTACCGGATCACCGGAGCCCGTCCCGACGGGGACTCCATCCGCTTCTACCCCACCGATCCGGCGCACTGGGACCTGGTGGAGGGCAAGCACCGGGTGCAGCGCAACGCGACGGGCGGCGCGCAGCTGCGGCTGGACGCGATCGACGCCCTGGAGACGCACTACATACCGGCGCACGGCCATGAACTGCACCAGCCGGCGCCGTACGCCGACCAGGCCGCCGGGGAGCTGCTGTCCTGGCTGGGCTTCACCGGGGTCACCCGCGACGGGCACGGCACCGTGAGCGCGGCGGAGCCGGCGCAGCTGCCCGGCTACCTCCTCACCCGCGGCGCCGATCTGTACGGGCGGTGCGTGGCCCTGGTCGGCAAGGGCGCGGCGCCGGGCACCAGCGGGGAACGGATCCGGGTGGAGGCCGCGCTGCTGGAGGAGACGGCCAACTTCCACCAGCTCGCGGAGGGCCTGGCCTATCCGACGTACTACCGGAACCTGTACGTGGATCTGCGCCAGGCGCTGACCGCGGCGGTGGACGCGGCCCGGTCCAAGGGCGTCGGGCTGTGGTCGCTGGACGTCACCCAGTCAGGGGCGCGGATCGACGGCCTGGAGTCGATCACCTCGGAGGCCGTGATCATGCCGAAGCTGTTCCGACGGCTGGCGGACTACCTGGCGCTGGGCGCGGGAGACCCGTCGCTGGCCGGGTTCGCCGCCTTCCTGGACCAGCGGGGCGACCGCGTGCTGATCGTGTCCCGCGGCCAGTACACCGGCTTCGAGACGGTGGTGGAGGTCTCGGGCCAGACGGTGCGGATGAACCGTCCGCCCGAGGACCTGGTCTTCGACGAGGGCTGAGGCGTCCCGGACCGCGGCAGGGCCGTTCGTGGCCGCTCTCCCGCCGTATCCCGACTGCGGCCGTCACATCCCGCTTCCGGTCGTCACACCCCCGTCAACCGCGGGATCCGTCCGACCAGCTCGGCCCACTCCGCGTCGATCTGCCCCGGTACCATCCGCCCGGCCGACCGCCACTGGTCGGCCAGGGCGGCGTACACCGGGACGTCCGAGCCGTGCGGAATCGTTCCACCCCGGGTGACGCGCCAGGCGGCTCCTTCGTTCGCGCCGCCGCTGTCCCGGGCCCATTCCGTCGTTCCCATGACAGGACCAACGAGACCCACCCACTGATCGCCACTGCACCCGGTCACCCCATCACCCGGATGAGTGAAGTCGCCGGAATATCCGATCGGCACACCCCGTTATGCGCACCATGAGCACTGTCGAGCTGACCAAGGACAACTTCGACGAGGTCGTGACCAAGAACGATTTCGTCCTCATCGACTTCTGGGCCGCTTGGTGCGGCCCGTGCCGGATGTTCGCCCCGGTCTACGAGAAGGCCGCCGAGGCGAATCCGGACCTGGTCTTCGCGAAGGTGGACACCGAGGCGCAGCCGGAGCTGGCCGCCTCGTTCGACATCCAGTCGATCCCGACGCTGATGATCGTCCGCGACCGCGTCGCCGTCTTCGCCCAGCCCGGCGCGCTGCCGGCCGCGGCCCTGGACGATGTGATCGGCCAGGCGCGCGCGCTGGACATGGACGAGGTCCGCAAGTCCGTCGAGCAGGCTCAGCAGGGTTCCTGACGCAGCACCCCGACCGCTCGCCCCGGCCCCCGCCGTCGATCGCCCCCTCCACATCTGACGACTAGTCAGTTATGGTGCGGCTTGCTGTCCAACGGACGGGAGGCGGCGATGGGGAGCACGCACACGGCGGGGGCCGCTCACACCCCGGACACCGGCTCCGCGGCCGGCACCACGGTCGCGGAGCTGGTGCGCGCGCGGTGGAAGGACCACCGGCCGGGCCTGAAGTACCGCGATCTGGTCCTCACCCACCACGAGACCGCCGCCGCGTCGGCGGCCCGCGCCGCGCTGCTGCGCGATCTGCTGCCGCCCGGAGCGCAGCCGCATGTCGGCGTCCTGCTGGACAACGTCCCCGAGTACCCCCTGTGGCTGGGCGCGGCCGCACTCGCCGGAGCCACCGTCGTCGGCGTCAACCCGACCCGGCGCGGCCCGGAACTGGCCCGCGACATCGCCCACACCGAATGCGCCCTGCTGGTCACCGAACGCGCCCACCTCCCGCTGCTCGACGGCCTCGACCTGGGACCGTCGCTCGCCCGCGACCGCGTCCTCGTCGTCGACGACCCCGCGTACGACGTGCTGCTCGCCCCGTACGCGGGCGCCGAGCCGGAACCCGCGCCGGAGGTCACGCCCGGGACCCGGATGCTGCTGTACTTCACCTCCGGCTCGACCGGCACCCCCAAAGCGGTGATCTGCTCCCAGGGCCGCCTCGCCCACGCCGGGCAGGCACTGGTCGACTTCCTGGGCGTGGTGCCCGAGGACGTCCACTACATCTGCATGCCGCTGTTCCACGGCAACGCCGTCATGGCCAACTGGGCCCCGGCACTGACCGGCGGGGCCGCAGTCGCCCTGACCCGGAAATTCTCCGCCTCGGGATTCCTGCCCGACATACGGGCCTACGGGGCCACGTACTTCACCTACGTCGGCCGCGCCGTGCAGTTCCTGCTCGCGACCCCCGAACGCCCCGACGACCGCGACCACCCACTGCGGCACGGCTTCGGCACCGAGGCCGGGGCCGTCGACGCCACCCGCTTCGCGGCCCGCTTCGGCGCCCCGCTCATCGAGGGGTACGGCTCCTCCGAGGGCGGCGCCGCCATCCAGCGCTCCCCCGGCACACCACCCGGCGCCATCGGCCGCGCCGCCCCGGGTGCGGATCTCGCCGTCGTGGACCCCGGCACCGGCCGGGAACGCCCGCCCGCGCGGTTCGACCCCGACGGCCGGCTGCTCAACGGCGACGAGGCGATCGGCGAGCTGGTCAACCGCGGCCGGAGCACGTTCGAGGGCTACTGGAAGAACGAGCAGGCCGTCGCCGACCGGCTGCGCGGCGACTGGTACTGGACCGGCGATCTGTTCTTCCGTGACGCCGAGGGCTTCTTCCACTTCGCCGGGCGCAGCGACGACCGGCTGCGCGTCGACAGCGAGAACCTGGCCGCCGCGGTCATCGAGAACATCCTGGCCCGCTTCCCGGACGCGGCCTCGGCCGCCGTCTACGCCGTCCCTGACCCGGTGGCGGGCGACCAGGTCATGGCGACCCTCGCCCTGCACGACGGCGCCGCCTTCGACCCGGCCGCGTTCGCCGCCTTCCTCGCCGCCCAGCCGGATCTGGGCACGAAGATGCCGCCGCGCTTCGTGCGCGTGACCGCGCGGATGCCGGTCACCGCCACCAACAAGGTCCACCGGGTCGGCCTGCGCCGCACCGGCTTCTCGTGCGCGGATCCGGTCTGGTGGTCCCCGCCGGACGCGGGCCCCTGCGGCGCGGCGTACCGGCCCTTCACCACGGCGGACCGGATGGCGCTGCTCGACGAGTACCGCGCCCAGCACCGCGACACGCTCCTGGACCGCTGACCGGCGGCCTTGCACACGGCCCGTTGTCAGTGCCCCGCTCTACGCTCGACCCGTGAGCACTCCTCTGCCCTCCGCGCCACGCGTCGCCGTCGCACCCGACCCCGTGGGGCACGGCGGGCGGCTGCTGGCGCTGGACGAGGAGGGCGTACCGACCGGGTCCGCCGAGCGGGTGGCCGATCTCGCCGCCGCCATCGCCGCCCGCGAGGCGTCCGGCGGGCCGCGCTGGGTGTGGGCGGCGACCGAGGACCTGTACCCCCGGCTGCTCGACCGGCTGCCGGTACGGCCGGCCCGCTGCCACGATCTGAAACTCGTCGAAACGCTGCTGCTCGGCCGGGACGGCCGGCACGGACAGCCGCGCTCGCTCGGCGCCGCGTGGGCGCGGCTGAACGATCTGCCGGTCCCCGAGGACGCCCGGGAGGGCGCGGCCGACGACCAGCCGGTGCTCTTCGCGGCCGACCGGCACCACCTGCCGCAGGACGCCGATCCGCTGACGGCCGTCGTCGCCGTGCACGCCGAGCAGCAGCGCCGGCTCCAGGAGGGCGAGCACCCGGGCCGGATGCGGCTGCTGTGCGCCGCCGAGTCCGCCGGATCGCTGGCCGCCGCCGAGATGGGCCGCGGCGGACTGCCGTGGAGCGCCGCCGTGCACGACGAACTGCTGACCGGTCTGCTGGGCCCGCGCCCGTCGGGCGGCGCCCGCCCCAAGCTGCTGGGCGAACTCGCGACCCAGGTCCAGGAGGCGCTCGGCAGCCCGGTCAACCCGGACTCCCCCGCCCAGGTGCTGCCCGCCTTCGCCCGGGTCGGCGTCCAGCTGCCGTCGACCCGCTCGCATGTGCTGCGCGAGGTCGAGCACCCGGCGGCGGCGCTGCTGCTGCGCTACAAGGAATTGTCCAGGATCCACGCCGCCCACGGCTGGGCCTGGCGCGAGAGCTGGGTGCGCGGCGGCCGGTTCCGCGCCGAGTACGTCGTCGGCGGGGTGGTCTCCGGCCGCTGGGCGACCCGGGGCGGCGGCGCCCTGCAGATCCCCCGGCTGCTGCGGTCCGCCGTCGTCGCCGACCCCGGCCACCGGCTGGTCGTCGCCGACGCAGGCCAGCTGGAGCCCCGGGTGCTCGCGGCGATGTCGGCCGACACGGGCCTGGCCGCCGCGGCGGCGGAGGGCGATCTCTACGCGGGCATCGCGCGCACCGCGTTCGGCGGCGACCGCAGCCGCGCCAAGATCGGCCTGCTGGCCGCCATGTACGGGCAGACCAGCGGCGAGGCGGGTCAGCTGCTCGCGATTCTCCGCCGCCGCTTCCCCGACGCGATGGGCCTCGTCGAATCCGCCGCCCGCATCGGTGAAGGCGGCGGCGTGGTCCGCTCCCGGCTGGGCCGCACCTCCCCGACGCCGGCCTCCGGCTGGCTGGACACGGAGGACGCGGACCTGGGTTCCGGATCCGGTTCGGGATCGGGTTCCGACGACGGCTCCTCGCCCGACCGGCGGGCCGCCCGTTCCTGGGGGCGCTTCACCCGTAACTTCATCATCCAGGCCAGCGCCTCCGACTGGGCCCTGGCGATGCTCGCCGCCACCCGGCGCCGCCTCGCCGCGATCGGCCCCGAGCCGCAACTGGTCTTCTTCCAGCACGACGAGATCATCGTGCACACCCCGACCGGCCTCGCGGGCCCCGTCGAGGCCGCCGTCGCCGCGGCGGGCGAGGAGGCCCGCCGCCTGGTCTTCGGCGACACCCCGGTCCGCTTCCCGCTGGAGACGAACGTCGTGGAGTGCTACGCCGACGCCAAGTAGCTTCGCGGTCCGACGACCCGGCTCGTTCCGATCGGCTACCCGGCTACAGCGGCCGCACCGGCCGGGGCAGGCCGATCGGGTTCGGGAACGGCAGCACCTGGCCGGCCAGGACGCGGTCCACCACCGGGGCCAGGTCGCTGAACAGCGCCTGCGCGCGGTCGCCGGACAGCGGGCGCAGCAGACGGCCGGCCAGCCGGTCGGTGTCGTCCTCGATCGACCGGCGCTCGTCGCGTCCGCGTTCGGTGAGGGCACCGCCCGCCGCGAGCAGTCCGCGTTCGCGCAGCCGGGCACCGGCGCCCGCCCATTCCTCCGCCGTCCAGCCGCGGTCCTGCCGGATGGAGTCGGCGGGCACCCGGCCGTCGGCGGCCGCGAGGAGGAGTGCCTCGCAGCCGTCGAGGCCGCGGTCGGCGAGTACGGCCAGATGCGCGTCACCGCGGAACTCACGGAGTGAGGTGGTCAGTTGCCACACCTGCTCCACGGGGTCCGCCCGGTCGGGGAGGGCCCGGTTGGCGGCGAACACCGGCCGGGCGAGTGCGGGTGCGTCCGCCACCATCGCGCGCAGCGGACCGGTCAGCCGCTCCGCCCGGCGCTCCAGTTCCGGATCGAGCGCCCGCAGGGCGGCGGCCGAGCGTTCGGCCCGCAGGTCGAGTGCCCGCTCGGGGGTGGTGATGTCCCACGACGCGGGCAGCGCGCGGGCTACCGGTCCGGGGGCGAACACACCGAACGCGGCGGTCACCACCGACGGCTGTGCGCGGCCCAGTGGGGCGGACCGGGTGGCGAAGTACCCCATCCAGTAGCCCTTGAGACCCAGCGAGCGCCCCATCTCGCGGCACTGCGCGTCGAAGTAGACCACCGCGTGCAGTGGTTCCGTGCGCAGCCACAAAGTCCGTGCCATCGACTCCATGGCCGCACAGGTTACGTGAGCCGTCCGTCAGTTGTCGGACGCGGCGTCGGACGCGGCATCGGACTCCGCCGCGTTCGCCGCCGACTCCGCGTCGCCGACGACCTTGTCGAGGTGCGCGAGCTGCGAACCGGACGGCGTGGGAGTGGTGGCGGACCCGTCGGCGCCACCGCCCTTGTCACCGCAGCCGGTGGCGAGCGCGGCGCAGAGCAGCACTGTCGCGGTGACCGCGGCCAGCCGTGATCCCGTGGTCACTTCGAGGTTCCGCTGTTGTTGGCCTGGCACCAGACGAGGACCGACTTGAGGTCCTTCTGGCGCTGCTGGAGCGTCGGCACGAGCGACTTGCGGAAGGTCAGCCGGTCGTTGAGATAGGTCTCGATCTCGCTGTGACCGGCCGACTTGGCGTTGGCGACGCGCTGGGTGAGCCGGGCGACGGATCCCTTCGTGGCGGCGTTCCCGTTGAGCCGGGCGAGCGCTTTGTCGATCCGCGCGTCGGCCTTGGGGGCGCGCTTGCAGACCGCCTTGGCGCCGTCCCCGGTCGGGGGCGCGGACGGCGCGGCGGCCGCGCTTCCCGCCGCGCCGAGCAGCGCGGCGACGGCCGCGCACGCGGCGATCGCCGTCCGGGTGGTGCGAGTGGTGCGCATGGTGTCCTCCTCGACGGACCGGGCACGGTGCCCGGCCGCGGGACGACGCTAGGAGCGGTCTTTGTGGAAACCTTGTGGGGCCTGACCGGGCGCCGTTCCCGTCACGGGTCCCGTCACTGGTCCCGTTCCCGTCGCCGTTTCCCCGCTCAACCAGTCCCTGCGCGACGGGAGTCCGGAGTCCGGCCGGCCGGTCACGGCCAGCGGGAGCCGTACCTCGAACCGGGCTCCCCGGGCGGCACGGCCCTCGCCGGCCGGCCGGTCCAGAATCCGGATCGTGCCCCGGTGCAGGGAGATCTGCTGCGCGACGAGCGTCAGACCGAGGCCGGAGCCGGAACTGTCGGGGCCGCGCCGGAACCGCTCGAAGACCCGCTGCCGGGACTCCGGCGGCACCCCGGGCCCGTCGTCGTCCACGGTGAGCACGACGAACGGACCGGCGACCTCACCCGGCCCGTGCCCGTCCTCCCCGGCGCTCAGTGTCACGTCGACGGCGCCGCCCCCGTGCGTCAGCGCGTTCACGATCAGGTTGTCGACGGCCGAGCGCAGCCCCGGTTCCCACCCGTGGACCAGGAGCCCGGGCCCGCTCCGCACGGTCAGTGCCGTGCCCGGCCGGCTGCCGCGCAGCGCGGCGGCGGCGGACTCCACGACCTCGGCGAGATCGACGGGCCCGAAGGCGTCGGCCTCCACGAGGTCGCCCTGCGCCAGCGCCCGCAGCATCACCAGCAGGCCGAGCAGCCGGGCGTGCTCCCGGCTCAGGTCCGCCACGATCTCGGCCCGTTCGGCGGGGTCAAGGCCGGGGTGGCCACCCAGTACGTCCAGGTTGATCCGCATGCTCATCAGCGGGGTCCGCAGTTCGTGCGAGGCCGCGGCGGAGAAGGAGCGGGCCGTGGCGAGCGCCTCGGCGGTGCGCGCGGCCTGTTCGTCGTAGCGGGACAGCACCGTCCGCAGCGTCAGCGCCAGGTCGTCGACCTCCGCGATCCTGGACGGCTCGTGGTCGAGCCGGGCCGCACTGGTGCCCGGGTCGAGGCCGGCGGCCCGCCGCTGGAGCCTGCGCAGCGGGCGTACGGCGGCGGTGGCGGCGAGCGAGGTGACGGCCGCGGCCAGCGGCGCGCCCAGCAGCGCCACCATCACCACCCGCCGCCGCACGAGCTGGATCTGCGACTGGCTCGCGGTGTCCGGCGAGAAGATCCACAGGGTGCCGGTCGCCGCCGGGCGCTTGGCGACCACCGGCACCGACAGCACCCGCCAGCTCCGCTGCCCGTCGCGGACGGTGACCGGCCGGCGGGCGTCGGCGGGCAGCGTGAAGGACGCGCCGGGCTGCGGCCCGCCGGTCACGGTGCCGTCCGGGCCGATGAGCCGGATGCCGACGTCCAGCGCCGAGGTGAACAGCCGCTTCTCCTTGGCCTGCTCGGCGGCGGCCGACCGGTCCGCCGCGGTGACCCGCAGCAGGTTGCGGGCGTCCTGCGCCATCGCCGCCGCGCGTTCCCGCAGATGGGCGTCGGCCTGGGCGTGCAGATCGTTCGCGACCAGCCGCACCAGCAGCCAGCCCGACGCGAGCACGAGAAGGGGAACGAGCACGCCGACGGCGATCGCGATCCGCGTCGACAGCCGCATGGTCATCGCGCGCCCTCCGCCGGGCTGTCGCGCAGCACGAAGCCGACCCCGCGCACCGTGTGCACGATCCGCGGCCGGCCACCGGCCTCCAGTTTGCGGCGCAGATAGCTCACGAAGGTGTCGACGGCATCGGTCCGCACGTCGAAGTCGTAGCCCCAGACCCGGTCGAGCAGCTGGTCGCGGGTGAGCACGATCCCCGCGTTGCGGGCCAGGGTCTCCAGCAGCTCGAACTCACGGCGGGTGAGGTGCAGCTCGGTGCCGTCGAGGTGTGCGGTGCGGGCCGCCGGGTCGAGCAGCAGGCCGCCGGCGCGCACGGTGTCCGTCCGCCGGGGCGGGCGGCGGCGCAGCAGCGCGTGCAGCCGCAGCACCAGCTCGTCGAGGGCGAACGGCTTGACGAGGTAGTCGTCGCCGCCCGCCTGCAGCCCGGCGACCCGGTCGGCGACCTCGTCCAGGGCCGACAGCATCAGCACCGGTATGTCGTTGCCGTCCTCGCGCAGCGTCCGGCACACCTCGATACCGCTGATGCCGGGCATGGAGATGTCCAGCACCACCACGTCCGGCGGGTCGTCGCGCAGCCCGGCGAGCGCCGGGCGCCCGCCGTCCGCCTCGGTGACGCGGAAGCCGTCCAGGCGCAGGCCGCGGCCCAGCGAGCGGCGGATCGCCGCGTCGTCGTCGACGACGAGGACCCGCCCCCGACCTGCTGGATCGACCCGTGGTTCCACCATGGGACCGCACCATACTCCCGGCCGCTGTGACCACCGGCCGCAGCTCGGGCCGGCGCGGAGCAGGCGCTCAGAGCACGCGGCGCCGCATCAGCGCGGCGAGCACCAGGACACCGGGGATCAGCGGCAGCCAGACCGTCACGAGCCGGTAGCCGAGGACGGCCGACGTGGCCACGACGGCCGAGGCGCCGGCGGTCACCAGGGTGAAGGCCAGGGCGGCGTCGAGCGAGCCGAGGCCGCCGGGGGCGGGCAGCCAGGCCGCGGCGGTGCTCGCGAAGAGGTACGCGAGGACGACTCCGCTGACCGGCACGGGAGCGTTCAGCGCCTGGATCACCGCCACCAGCACGGTGGCGTGCATCACCGGGAAGGCCAGCGATCCGCCCCACAGGGCCGCGACCCGTGCCGACTTGCAGTGCAGGGCCCGCACATCGACCACCATCGTGCCGAAGAAGGTGCGCACCCGGTCCCGGACCCGGCCGGCGAGGAGCAGCAGCAGCGCGCCGGCCACGGCGCAGCCCGCCACCACCGACACGATGACGACGGGGTGGGCAGGGCCGGCCGGGGTGACCCGGTCGACCTTGAGCGCGTGCGGGAAGACGGCGAGCAGTATCAGCAGCATGCCGACGCGTACCACCGCGGCGGCCACGGCACGTACCCCCAGGGCGGCGGCCGAGCGGCCTGGTGGCAGTCCGCGGCGCAGCAGGAACCGCAGGTTGACGGCGTTGCCGCCGACCCCGGCCGGCAGCAGGTGGTTGGCGGCGGACGCGGCGAACTGGGTGGCGAGCAGCCGTCCCGGCGGCAGCGACTCCACCACCGCGCCCTGCTGGGCGGTGGCCGAGCAGATCCAGGTCATGACGGCGGCGGCGGCCGCGACGGCCAGCCACTGGCGGTCGGCGGCGCCGAGCTGGTCGGCGCTGGAGTCGATCAGCGACCAACGGCGGCCCGCGAGCACCGCGAGGGCGAGTACGGGGATCAGGACGGCCATGGAGCGTACCGAGGTCCGCTGCCACCCGCCCTGCCACTTGACCCGTTCAGCCTGGGCAAGCGTCATGGCCCCTCCTCGGTACAGGTGGTCTCGATACAGCGACAATGCGGTTACGGCGATGCGGCGATCCGCCCAGCGTAAGCGTGTCCCGGCACCCGGACTCCCGCACGACCGGCTGCCGGGCGGGCTGTGCGCGTTCCCGCCACTGCGTCAATTCATGCCCCGCACACGGAAAGAGCGGGGGTCCGCGGGCCGAACACTCCGTGAAGGAGTACTCCCGCTCCCACCGCCAAAGGGGTGACGCACCTGCGGAAACGCACCCGCGGAAACGCAAAGCCGGGCGGGGCCCCCTGCTCCCCGCCCGGCGGTCTGCGACCGGTGGCCTCACGGCCCCGGTTCCGGTTCTGCTACTTCAGCTCGATCTGGAAGACCTTGTCCGCGCCGTCGGCGGCGTTGCCGTTGTTGTCGCAGTTGGTCGTGGAGAGCCACAGCGCGCTCTTGCCGGGGATCTTCTCGACGGTCCGCAGCCGGCCGTACTGGTTGACGTAGTACGCCGCCGGAGTGCCCGCGGTGGTCCCGCTGACCGGGATGCGCCACAGCCGCTGGCCCTTCAGCGCCGCCATGTAGATGGCGCCGTCGGAGTAGGCGATGTCACTGGGCGACGCCTGGGCTACCGCCCACTGCGCCTTCGGGTTGGTCATGCCGGAGGTGGAGCACTTGCCCTCACAGGTGGGCCAGCCGTAGTTGGCGCCCGGCGTGATCAGATTCAGTTCGTCGTACTTGGAGTTGCCGAACTCGGCCTCCCACAGCCGGCCCTGCGGGTCCCAGGTGATGCCCTGCGGGTTGCGGTGGCCGTAGGAGTAGATGAGCGTCCCGAACGGGTTGCCCGGGGCGGCCTTGCCCGCGGTGGTCATCCGCAGGATCTTGCCGTTGAGGGAGTTCTTGTCCTGCGCGAGGTCGGGGGTCTGGGCCTCGCCCGTGGTGGCGTAGAGGTAGCCGTCGGGGCCGAACTTGAGGCGCCCGCCGTTGTGGTACTTGCTCTTCTTGATGCCGCCGACGAGCTGGGTGTAGCCGCTCAGCGTCGAGCCGTCGTAGGTCATCCGGACGATCCGGTTGCCCTCCGAGGCGGTGTGCATGATGTAGACGTAGTGGTCGCTGCTCCAGTTGGGCGAGACCGCGATACCGAGGAGGCCGCCCTCACCGTCGGTGGTGACCGCGTTCGGCACGGTGCCGATCTGGGTCCGCGCACCGGCCTGGGTGAGCTTGAAGACCTTGAACGAGTCGCGCTCGGTGATGAGCGCGGAGCCGTCGGGCAGCCAGCTCATGCCCCAGGGGATCGTCCAGCCGGTGGAGACGGTCTTGATGCTGGAGGGGGTCTTGTCGCTGCCGCTGTCGGGCAGGGTCTTCGCCGTGACCTGGTTGCTGGCCGGCGAGACGTTGCCCGCCGCGTCCTTGGCCTTGACGGTGAAGGTGTACGAGGTGTCGGCGGCGAGTCCGGAGACGGTGGCCGTGGTGCCGGTGACGTCGGGGAGGATGACGTCCGTGCCGTTGTAGACGTCGTACCCGGTCACGCCCGTGTCGTCGGTCGCGGCCGTCCACTTGAGCGAGGCGCTGCCGGAGGTCGTCCCGGTGACGGCCAGCCCGCCGGGCGCGGTGGGCGGCTGGGTGTCAGAACTGGGCGGAGTGGTGACGGTGGCCAGGTTGCTGGCCGGGGAGACGTTGCCCGCCGCGTCCCGTGCGAAGACGGTGAAGCGGTACGCGGTGTTGGGGGTCAGCCCGGTGACGTTCTTGGTGGTGGCGGTGCCGGCCGCCTCCGCGATCTTGTTGCCGTCGTTGTAGATGTCGTACGCGGCGACGCCCGTGTCGTCCGTCGAGGCGTTCCAGGCGAGCGCGGCACTGGTCGGCGTCGAGCCGGTGGAGTGCAGGTTGCCCGGGGTGGTGGGGGGCTGGGTGTCGGCGCTGCCGCCGCCGAAGACCTGGAACTCCTGCAGCGAGTAGCCCATGGTGGGCCGGCAGCGGGCGGTGCCGGTGGTGCGGACGTAGCGGGCGGTTCCACTGACCGCGAGGTCGTCGGTGCCGCCGTCGCCCGTGGTGGTGGAGTAGACGCTCTTCCAGGTGCTGCCGTCGGTCGAGAACTCGACCTTGTACGCCGTGGCGCAGGACAGGTCCCAGACCAGCTTGACCGAGCTGATGGTGGCCGCTGTGCCCAGATCGACCCTGATCCACTGGGGGTCGACGTTTCTGACGCTCGCCCAGCGGGTCGCGGTGTCGCCGTCGAACGCGAGCTTCGCGGCGTATCCGGTGCCGCCGTCGGACGACGAGGTGGCGGGCTTGCCCTGGCTGAGCAGCACGGGAGCGGCACTGCCTGTTCCGGCGACGGCCACGAGCAGTCCGGCGGCGGTGGCCGTGACCGCCCCGGTGGCGATCAGGGCTCTCGGGGTGAATCGGCGAGGGGTGGGGGGCCTCGGCATTGCGCGTCCTCCTACGGAATCCGTGCTCGGCCCAGTACTTGATCATGACATGACAAGTCACAGTCGAACTGCGGCGGATGGGCCGAACCTCTACCGCACAGGACGGTAAAGAAACCTTCCAATTGCGTCAATAGATCGGACCAGTTGAGCCCGATTGTTCGATGAACCGAGGGGAGTTCGTTACGCGCATCGACAGCCCTGATGACACATCGGACGTTCAGGGAGAGCGCTCCCCAGCCGGCCGGGAAGCCCGGCCGGCTGGACGAAGCGCCACGCGCTACGCGGGCCGCGGGAGTTCCGCCGCGAAGAGCTCCTGGACGCGGATCCAGGCGTCGTCCGCGGCCTCCTTGCGGTACGAGTCACGGACGTCGCAGAAGAACCCGTGCGGGATCCCGGGGTAGACGATGATCTCGTGCCGCACGCCGGCCTCCGCCAGCCGGGCGCCGATCGCGGCACGGTCCGCGGCGGGGACGGCGTGGTCCTCGTCACCGACGAAGAAGGCCAGCCGGCCGCCGTGCTCGGCGATGCCCTCGGTGAGCGTGAGGGTCGGCCCCGGGCGGCCGAGTCCGATGTCGGAGCTGGCGAGCCAGCCGGCGTAGAACACCGCGGTCGCCGCGAGATCGAACTGAGTGGCGGCCAGATAGGCGAGATGGCCGCCGAAGCTGAAGCCGATCATCCCGACGGACGGGGCAGCGAGCTCCGCGCCCCGCAGATGGTCCACGGCCGCGCGGATGTCCTCGACGGCCCCCTCGCGGGTGAGCCCGCCGCTGAGTTCGAGTCCCTTGAGGCGGCCGTCCGGGTCGTCGGTGAAGTCGATGCCCGTTCCGGCCCGGTGGTAGAAGTCGGGAACGATGACGGTGTAGCCGAGACGGGCGATCCGCTCCGCGACGTCACGGATGTGCGCGGTCAGCCCGAAGATCTCGAAGCCGACGACCACACCCGGGTACCTGCCGGGGGCCTGCGGCCGGACCAGGTGGGCGCCCATGGAGCCGTCGCCGGACGGAATGGTGATGCTTTCCCTGACGATCTCGAATTCCATGATCCAAGCCTAGAACAGGCACTCGGATCCCGACCAATAGCCGCAGTCGCAGCGGGACATCGGAGATCCGATCCCGGCGGTCCGGTGGCGATGGCCCGCCTGCTCGACGTGCCTCAGGACCGGGTCACCAGCCGGTGAACGCCTCGTAGGCCGGCCCCAGCACCTCGGTCAGACTCCGGCCGCGGACGGTGATCGCCGGCCGGCCGAGCAGCAACAGCGCCGAGTCCGCCGGCTCGCGCCGCGGCACGGCGGGCGGCAGCTCCTTCAGCAGCTCCTCGCGGGTGCGCCCGCGCCAGGTCAGGACGAGATACGGATCGGCGTCGAACGCGTCGGCCAGGCTCCGCAGCACCGCGCTGAGATGGGCGCAGGGCAGCGCCCAGTCGGGGCACGAGCACTCCATCGCGAGATCCGGGGTGCGCGCCGGGAAGAGCCGCAGACCGGCCCTGGCGAACAGGTCCTCCGCGTCGGGAGCCAGTTCGTTGTCGAGCAGCCGCGCCCGGCAGTCGGGGTCGGCGCCGACGGCCCGTACGGCGCGGGTCCACTGCGCCGGGGTGAACTCCGCCAGCCCGATCCGCACGTCGTAGCGCGCCTGTCCCTCCCTGACCCGGGCCGTCACGGCGCCGGCCTCGACCTCCAGCCCGGTCACCCCGGCGGCGGGCGGGCCCGGCGGCACGGTCGCGCCGATGGCCTCCAGCCGGTCGGCGAACCGCTGGGACCAGGAGCGCGCCCTGCCGGGCAGCCCCGGCCGCCCTGTCATTCGCTCACCGCGTCGGCGCCGAGACCGACCAGGTCGTACAGCGCGTCGGTCGACAGCTCCGTCAGCCAGTTCTCGCCGGATCCGACGGCAGCCCTGGCCACGGTCCGCTTCGCCTCGATCATCGCGTCGATGCGTTCCTCCACGGTGCCCACGCACACGAACTTGCGGACCTGGACGTCACGGCGCTGTCCGATCCGGAACGCCCGGTCGGTGGCCTGCTCCTCGACCGCCGGGTTCCACCACCGGTCGACATGGATGACCTGATTGGCGGCGGTCAGATTGAGGCCGGTGCCGCCGGCCTTGAGGGAGAGCAGGAACACCGAGGGGCCGTCCGGATCCTGGAAGCGCTCGATCATCTCGTCGCGGGCCCGCTGGGGCACCCCGCCGTGCAGGAACAGGACGTCGGTGTCCAGCCGCTGGGCCAGGTGCCCCTGCAGCAGCGAACCGAACTCGGCGAACTGCGTGAAGCACAGCGTCTTGTCGCCCTCGGCGAGCGCCTCCTCCAGCGTCTCCTCCAGCCGGGCGACCTTCCCCGAGCGCCCCGCCAGCGGCGAGCCGTCGTGCGCGAACTGCGCGGGGTGGTTGCACACCTGCTTGAGCTTGCCGAGCGACGCCAGCACCAGACCCTTGCGCTCGATGCCGCGGCTCTCCTTGATCTGCTCCAGGAGGTCGGTGACGACCGCCTGGTACAGCGCCGCCTGTTCGGCTGTGAGATTGCACAGCACCGTCATCTCCTGCTTGGCGGGCAGGTCCCGCGAGATGGCCGGATCGCTCTTCAGCCGCCGCAGGACGAACGGCCGGGTGCGCTGTTGCAGCGCCTGCGCGGCGGCCTCGCTGCCGTCGCGCTCGATGGGGACGGCGTACCGCTCCTTGAAGCGGATCGCCGAACCGAACAGGCCGGGGTTGGCGAAGTCCAGGATGGCGTGCAGTTCGGCCAGCCGGTTCTCGACGGGAGTGCCGGTGAGTGCGATGCGGTGGTCGGCGGTCAGTTCGCGGACCGCCCGGTACTGGCGGGTGGCGGAGTTCTTGATGTGCTGCGCCTCATCGATGATGACGCGCCGCCAGACGGTCTGCGTGAGCGCCTCGGTGTCGCGCTGCACCAGCCCGTACGTGGTGATCACCAGATCGGCGCCGGCGACCGCTTCCCGCAGCTCGGCGCCGGACAGCCGGCCGGCCCCGTGGTGGACGTAGACCCGCAGCATCGGGGCGAACCTGGCGGTCTCGCGCCGCCAGTTGCCGACCAGCGACATCGGGCAGACCAGCAGCGTCGGCCGGATCTCAGCCGTGTGATCCGGGTGATCCGCGCGATCGGCGTGCTCCGCGTGCTCCACCGCGAGCAGCGCCAGTGCCTGGGCGGTCTTGCCGAGCCCCATGTCGTCGGCGAGGACGGCACCGAGCCCGAGCTCCGACAGGAACTTGAGCCAGGCCAGCCCCCGTTCCTGGTACGGGCGCAGCGTCGCGCCGAATCCGGCGGGCACCGCGACCGGGCGCAGCCGCTGGTCGGCGCGGCCGGAGAGCAGTTCGCCGAGCCGGCCGTCGGCGCTGACGGACGCGACCGGCAGCCCGCCCGCCGTGGCGTCCGGGTCGAGCGCGATCCGCAGGATCCGCCCGGAGTCCGTGGCGCCGCTGCCGTCGCGTTCCAGGAAGGCGAGAGCGGCGGCGATGGTGTCCGGGTCGACCTCGGTCCACTGGCCCCGGATCCGGATCAGCGGCTGCTTGGCGGCCGC
Organism: Streptomyces sp. SID13666; assembly: GCF_010548325.1. NCBI lineage: Bacteria > Bacillati > Actinomycetota > Actinomycetes > Kitasatosporales > Streptomycetaceae > Streptomyces > Streptomyces sp. SID13666. The sequence goes on from NZ_JAAGLX010000023.1 coordinate 94,561, forward strand.
CAGCTCGGCGAGTTCCGCGGGGGTCAGCGGCTGGTCGCCGAGCGCGGCCTGCCAGCGGAACGCGACGATGGCGTCCTGGTCGGCCAGGCTGCCGATGTCCACGGCGCCGGGCTGCGGGGTGCGCACGGTCAGGGTCATGCCGAGTTTCTGGGGGCGCTGCCACCAGGTGGGGAGCAGTACGCCGAAACCCGCGTCGGCCAGTGCGGGAGCGGCGTCCCGGAGGAAGCCGAGGGCGCCGGCCCGGTCCAGTGGCAGCCCGGCGGGCCGGTTGCCGCGCAGCGCGCGCCGCACCTCGGGGTAGGCGCGGCCGGCCCGGTCGAGACCGGACAGCAGCGCCTCCTGGGGGCGGGCGGTCTTGCGTTCCAGGGCGCTGAGCGCGGGGCCCTCGCTCCAGACGTCGTCGGCGTGGACCATGAGGGACGGCTCGTCGGACGCCTGGAGCAGGAAGTCCAGCCGCCAGTTGTCGTCGGAGGGGTGGCCGCGCGGGTCGGCGGGGTCCGGGCCCACCGGTTCCACCAGCCGGAAGCAGACGCGCAGCGGGCCGTGGACGGGCGGCTCGGAGCGGTGCCAGGCCGTGAGCCGCTCCTCCAGTTCGGCCAGTTCGTCGGGGTCGGCGCCCTCGACGCGGCCGGTGGGCGAGGTGAGGGCCCGCAGCCACAGCTCGGTGGCGGTCGTGGCGGGGCGCCGGCCGCGCGCGGTGCGCAGCAGCTCGGGTTCGTCGTCGAGGACCGCGCGGGCCTCACGGTCGGTGAGGACGTCGAGCAGGTCGGTGAGGATCGTGGCGGCGGCACGGCCGTCGGGCCGGCCGTCGTGGTGCTCGGCGCGGCACTCCTGCGGCGCGGCGGCGGCGAGCTCGCCGGCCTCCTGCCAGCCGGCGTCGTCACGGACCGGGCGCCAGCGGGCGTACGGCGCTCCGGCCTCGCTGACCAGCACGGGCAGCAGCCTGCCCCGTCCGACCGTGCGCCAGGCCAGGTCGTGGGCGGCGATCAGCCAGCGCAGCGCGGCACCGTAGGGCGCCTCGGGCAATCCCGCGGTCGACAGCTCGCCCAGCAGCAGTGCGGCCTCCGCGGGCTCGAAGAGCAGCGACGGGACGGTCCACGGTGCGACGGGCACGCCCCTGGCGGCGGTGAGACCGCCGAGCTCCGGCGAGGCCAGCGGCGCGCCGTCGCGCGTGGGCAGCAGCAGACCGGTCGGGCCTTCGTGGGCCCGGCCGGCGAGCCAGCCGAGCGCGGATCCGCCGTCGCCGAGCAGCTCGGCGACGGCGGATCCGGGGACGGCGTACGGGTGGCCCGGCGCGGGGACCGGCGGCTGCCGGGAGTCCTCGGCCCACAGGGCGAGCCGCTGATCCGCTCTCCACAGCGCGTGCAGAGCGAACACGGTGCGGCCTCTTCCTGCTGGGCGTGTGATGACACCCGGAAGCCTACGTGCAGGTCAGCCGGCGGGAACGGTCCACTGCTGGTTGGCGCCGCCGGCGCAGTCCCAGATCTGCAGCCGGGTCCCGTTCGCGGAGCTCATCCCGGTGGCGTCCAGGCATCGGCCGGACACCGGATTGACCAGTGTTCCGCCGCTGCCGGGCTGCCACTGCTGGGCGCCCGTTCCGTTGCAGTCGTACAGCTGGGCCTTGGTGCCGTTCGCGGTTCCCCCGGCGGCCAGGTCCAGGCACTTGCCGAGCGCCTTGTAGGTGCCGGCGGAGGCGGTCCACTGCTGGGCGGCGCTGCCGTTGCAGTCGTAGAGCTGGACGGCGGTGCCGTTGGCGCTGCTGCCCGCGGCCACGTCGGCGCACTTGCCGCCGAAGCCGGTGATCGCTCCGGTGGAACCGCCGCCGCCGTTGCCGGGGGTCCCGGTCCAGGTGAAGGTCGCCGAGGCGCCGGCGGGCAGGGTGTACGCGAAGGACTGGTTGCCCCAGTTGACGCGTACGGGCTGGGCGCTGCCGGTGTCGTTGTACGCGATGAGCGCCTTCGAGCCGTCCGGGTTGCGCCAGGCGACGTTGGGCACCGAGGTGTTGGCGGTCGAGGCGATCCGGTAGGCGCCGGGCTTCACGAACTTGGTGAGGTGGCCCATCGTGTAGTACTCGACGGTGTAGTCGACCTGTCCGCTGCGGCTGTCGCCGTTGTGCACGGTGACCAGGCCGGTGCAGGTGCCGCAGCCACCGTTGTGCGGTCCCATGTTCTGGTCGACGGCCAGGCTCCACTTGACCCAGCTCTGGCCCCAGTTGCGGGTGTAGTCGATCAGGTTGTGCATGTCCTCCTTCTGCTGGTTGGCGATCCAGGTGCCGCCGGAGTGTTCGGTGTCGAAGGCCTTCACGGTGGGGTACCTGTTGTGGACGGCGGTCTGCTGGGCGACGTCGCCGCCGTAGCCGTGCCAGGCCATGCCGCCGAAGTTCGGGTCGTTGCGGATCGCCGCGTCGTCGAGGGTCGGGGCGGCGAAGGCGTCGTACTGGTCCCAGTTCCAGTCCAGGGCCAGGACCTTGGTGGACAGCCCGGCGGTGTGCAGCGCGGGCAGCAGGTTGTTCTTGGTGAAGGACGCCAGACCGGAGCCGTTCCACTGCATGGACGGATAGCCCCCGCAGCAGGTGGGCTCGTTCTGCGCCGAGATGTAGTCGACCGGTACGCCGGCCGCCTGGTAGGCCTGCAGGTACTTCGCGAAGTACTGGGCGTAGGCGCCGTAGTACTGCGCCTGCAGCCAGCCCAGGCTCATGCTGCCGTTGTCCTTCATCCAGGCCGGCGCGCTCCAGGGCACGCCCATCACCTTGACGGCGGGGTTGAGCTGGCGGGCCTGCTTGGTCAGCGGCAGGACGTCGGCCAGGTCGTGGGCTATGGAGAAGTGCGCGAGGCCTGGGTCGGTCTGCCCGCTGGGCATGTCGTCGAAGGTGTAGTTGTCGCGCGCCAGGTCGGAGGCGCCCATGGGGTTGCGCAGGAAGTCGATGCCGATGCCGTTGACCGGGTCGAAGAGCTTCTTCATCACCGCGTCGCGGGTGGCGGCGCTGAGCGCTCCGCTGGAGTTCATCAGCCAGGCGGCGGTGTCGGTGAACGACGCGCCCGCGCCCTCGAACTGCTGGTAGCGGGTGTTCTCGTCGACGGTGACGGACTGGCCGGAACCGCTGCCCGCGGTAAAGGCGATCGGCGCCTGCTGTTCGAGCCCCTTGACGACGTTGCGGCCGCCCGAGTCAGACGTGGTGGTCAGCCACACCTGGACGCTCTCGCCCGCCGCGTGCGCGGTGAGCGGCGTGGCCAGCATCGGGGTGACGACGGCGACCGCCGCCGCCAGCAGCCCGGTGACGGCGCGGCGGAGGCCGGTGCGGTGAAGCCTGGTACTGCCCGTGTGGGGACGGGTGAGTGAGCGCATGGGTCCGGTTGCCTTTCTACGGCACTTGCCCTGGTGCGTGACTTAATTCAGACCTTGATTTACTGCTTAGTTCGAGGCGTGAGTTAACTCGTGCGCTTTGAGCGCGTCAAGACTTCGCGCAGGAACGGCCGCTTCCATGGCGCTTCCGTGGCGCGGTCGACGCGCTGACGCGACGAGGAGACGACGGTGATGGCTTTCGAACTGACGCACCGTCATGAGACGGTGCCCCATGACCACACCGACGACAACTCCCCCACTGCACGGCAGGACCGCCCTCGTCACCGGCGCCTCCCGGGGCATCGGCCTCGCCGTCGCGCACGCCCTGGCCGGGGCGGGCGCCGCGGTCCTGCTGACCGCCCGCGACCCGGATGGACTGCGGGCCGCCGTCATGGAGGTACGCGCGCTCGGCGGCCGGGCCACCGGCCTGGCCGGATCGGTGGGCGACCCCGCGCATCCGGAGGCGTGTGTCGCGCTCGCGGTCGAGGAGCTCGGCGGGGTGGACATCCTCGTCAACAACGCCGGTACCAACACCCCGTTCGGCCCGCTCGTCGACGTCGACCCGGACGCCTGGCGGGACGCCTTCACCGTCAATGTGGACGGACCCCTGCGGCTGGTCCAGTGCGCGTGGCGGGCCTGGATGCGCGAGCACGGCGGCACGGTGGTGAACATCTGCACCGAGGGCGCGCACGGCGTCGGCCCCAACATCGGCGCCTACGGCACCAGCAAGGCCGCCCTCCTCCACCTCACCCGCCAGCTCGCCGGCGAACTCGCCCCGACCGTCCGGGTCAACGCGGTCTCCCCCGGCCTGGTCCGCACGGAGATGGCCCGTTTCGTGTGGGAGGGCGCCGAGCCGCAGATCGCCGCCGGGCTGCCCATGGGCCGGATCGGAGAGCCGGAGGACGTCGCGCGCGCCGTCCTGTGGCTGGTCTCCGACGACGCCGGCTGGATCACCGGGACGGATCTGGTGGTCGACGGCGGCACCCGGGTGCGCGGCGCGCGCACCGGGACCGGCGCCGCGTACACCGTCCACGAGCGGCTGCGCGCGCACGGCGGCTGATCGAGGAGGACCGGTGGAGGCCGGCCCCGGTTCGGACTAGGGCGTGTTTCGAAAGGAGCGCCGTTCGCCCGGAGGGCGTGGCCCACGGCGTCCGGTGCGTGCGCTCGCAAGGCGGAGGGTCGTCCTCGTACCGGACGCACTCGGACGAGCCCGACAACGCGGCGAGGGCGCGTGCCAGACGCCGTGGGCCAGGCGGGACTTTCGCAACACGCCCTAGAAGACCGGCGGCACGACGCAGTCGATCAGATGTGGACCGGGCTCGGCCAGCGCCCGCTCGAACTGGGAGGTGAACTCCTCCGCGGTGGTGGCCCGGGTCGCCGGCACGCCCATTCCCGTGGCCAGGGCGACGAAGTCCAGGGCCGGCCCGGACAGGTCGAGCAGCCGCCGGGCGCGCTCACCCGCCGCGGCGGCACCCACCTGCCCGAGTTCCAGGTTGAGGATCGCGTAGGAGCCGTTGTTGAACACGACGGTGGTCACGTCGAGCTCTTCGCGCGCCTGCGTCCAGAGCGCCGAGAGGGTGTACATCGCGCTGCCGTCCGCCTCCAGGCACACCACGGGCCGGCCGGGGCAGGCCACCGCCGCGCCGGTCGCCAGCGGCAGGCCCTGGCCGATCGCGCCGCCGGTGAGGGTGAGCCAGTCGTGCCGCGGAGCGCCGGCCGTCGCGCCGGGCAGCCACAGCCCCGAGGTGTTCGCCTCGTCCACGACGACGGCGCCCGGCGGCAGCAGCGCCCCGATCGCCTGGGACGCGGACTCGGCGGTGAGCGGGCCGGTGGGACGCGCGGGCCGCGGACGGGCCGCCGGCGTCACGTCCGCCGCCTTCACATCCGCCGCCACGTCGTCGGCGAGCCGCTGGAGCGAGGCGGTGACGTCCTCGGCGGCGCCGGCCAGCTCCCGCGCCTCGCAGCCCTCCGGCACCAGGTCGCCCGGCTTGCCGGGATAGGCGAAGAACGAGACCGGCGAGCGGGCACCGGCCAGGATCACATGCTTCACGCCCTCGAGCTGGGCGGTGGCGAAGTCCGCGAGGTAGGCGAGCCGTTCGACCTCCGGCAGCCCCGCACCGCGCTCCAGCCGCGCGGGGAAGGTCTCGCAGAGCAGCTTCGCTCCGGTGGCGGCCGCGATCCGGGCCGCGGCCAGCAGCCCGGCCTCACGCGTCGCGCCGCCGCCGAGCAGGATCGCCGCGGGCTCACCGGACCGCAGCGCCTTGGCGGCGGCCGTCACGGCCTGCTCGGACACCGGACCGGGCTCATCGCTGCGCAGCCACGCGATGGCCGTGTGGGACGGTCCCGGCTCCGACCAGGACACGTCGGCGGGCAGGATGAGCGTGGCGACGGCGCCGTCGGACCCGCTCGACGCGGCGATGATCGCCTGGGTCGCGTCCAGATGCAGATCGGCGCCGTCCGTCGTCCGGCGCACCCAGCCCGAGACCGTGCCAGCGAGCGCGTCGATGTCGGACTCCAGCGGGGCGTCCAACGGCTTGTGGGGCAGGGCGTGGTCGCCGACGATGTTGACGACCGGGCTGTGCGCCCGGCGCGCGTTGTGCAGGTTCGCCAAACCGTTCGCGAGCCCGGGGCCCAGATGCAGCAGGGTGCAGGCCGGCAGGCCGGTCATCCGGCCGTAGCCGTCGGCCGCGCCGGTCGCCACCCCCTCGAACAGGCACAGCACGGCGCGCATCTCCGGCACGTCGTCCAGTGCGGCGACGAAGTGCATCTCGGACGTACCGGGGTTGGCGAAGCACACCTCGACCCCACCCTTGACGAGCGTACGGATCAGGGTCTGCGCGCCGTTCGGCATGGGTGTCCCACCTCTGCTCAGGGTCTCAGGGCCGCATCATCAGCACGCCCGGTTCCGTGCGTAATCCTCCCCCGCGCCAGGGCCTCGCGACAGACCGCCCATCGCACCGGAAGATGACGCGTAATCACCCCGCTTCTCCCGATCGTTGAATTTCCAGAGATTTCGTCATTACTTCGCAGGCCAGCGGAATTCCTATCGGCGCACCGCGCCCGCCACCAGCGGGCCTTCCGGCCGCCCGCGGGGTCGCCCGAATGTGGAATTACACATTCCTGGGCCAGCATGATCCATTCCGGTGCGGGCGCATGCCGGCGGGCTTATTCCTGGAAAACGTTGCGGCGATAGCCGACACCTGTCAGATTCCTTGGCAGGTTTCCACCAGGAGAGACGGGAAGACAGTATGCGCAGACATATCCGCTCGTCGATCATCGCCGGTCTTGGCATCGTCGTACTCGCCGTGGTCGTCCCCGGTGGCGTCGCCAGCGGCGCCATGGCCGATACAGAGGGCGCCGGGCATGGCCACGGCTCGTGCTACGCGGAAAAGGCCGCCCTCGCGGACGTACCGCAGCGAGTCAGCCGGGCGTGGGTCGCCCATGATTTAACAGCGTTCGGTGATGTGTTCACCGAGGACGCGAGCTTCATCGTGCCGGGTGAGGACACTTACCTGAAGAGCCGTGACGAGATCCGGGCGTACATGTCGGCCATCTTCACGGGCCCCTACAAGGACGTCCTTCCGGTCGCGAATGTCCTCAATGTCAAGTGCATCAGCAAGGATGTCGGAATCGTGGTCACCCAGGGCGGCCTGAAGCTTCCTGGCGAGATCGATGTCCCGCCGGAGCGGGTCGGCCGTCAGACATGGACGATCGTGAAGCAGGGCCACGAGTGGCGGGACAGCGCCTACCAGAACAGCCGCATCATGCACTGACATACCGACGAAAGGCCGCGGCCCGCTCCCGCGTTCGGAGCGGGCAACCGGCCGTGCGGCAGAGCGTCGTGACATGGATTCGGTCATCCGCCCGCGATTTACAGGCGATGGCCGAATCCCGTTTGCGAGGTGCGGCCAGTGGGTGAGCGGACACACGTAGTGGCACGTGGTCGCACGCGATCACCGCAGGACGCAGTCGCCGCACAGGCCGCCGCCCGGGACCCGGTAGTACAGACAGCAACTGCGCCGCACGAAGCTGACACCCCCTGCGTCCAGAGTCCCGGTGCCGCTCAGCAGCGGCTCCCGGAAGAGCCGCGCGGTGAGGTCCAGGGCGCTGCGCGCCTCCGCCGTCCGGCCCCGTGCGACGCACCAGGTGTGGAGCACCCGCAGGGAACCGGCCAGCGCGGAGCCGGCGTTCCCCCACAGCAGCCCGCCGGAGACCGGGCAGGCTTCGCGGGTCGCGCGGTGCAGCGGGACCAGATGCCCGGCCAGCACCGTCCCGGCCAGTTGGCCGGCGAGGTCGTCGGAGTCGGGAAGGGCCGACGGGTGCGGCAGCCAGAGGTCGTTCGGGGCGCTGAGAGCCGGGTTCCACCACACCCGGTCGGCGGCCATGTCGGGGACCCGGCCCGCCAGGACGGCAGCGCCCAGGGCCACCGACCACAGCCGGGCGGCCAGCCCCTGAAAGGCGAGGGAGGCGCCCACCCGGAGCTCCGGAGTGCCCAGCCGCCCGGCGACGTCCGCCGCCCGTTCCAGGACGGGGTGCGGCGCGGGAGCGGCGTCCGTAGCGTCCGTGGCGCCCGTTGCGTAGAGCTCGGCGAGCGGCCGGTAGCCGTGCGCGCGGGGGCCGTCGTCCGCGCTGCCCCCGCCGTCCGCACCGGTCTCGCCGGGCCCGGTCCTGACGGCGAAGAACGGCCCCACCTCCGCGACATCCCGCAGCGTCCTGTCCATGAACCGATCATGACGTACCGGCCGAGCCGCGAACGGACCGGACATGAGGCCCTATTGCCGGGGCACCAGCCAATCCCGACAATGCTCATGACAATGCCGAAAGAACTTCGGTCTGGAGAGGACCCCCCACATGAAAAGACCTCTCGTCGGTGTCCTGGCTGCCCTGCTGCTCGGCGGCGCGGCTCTCACAGGCACCGGTGCGGCGTCCGCATCGGCCACAAGCCGGGATGCGGCGCCCGCACACACCGCGAAGGCGGCCGTCACGGTCAACTTCGCGGGCACCGTGGCGCTCAGCAACTGTTCGGGTTCCGTTGTGAAGATGCCGACCTCGGTGCCGACCGACCCCGCGATCGTCATGTCGAACGGGCACTGCCTGTCGGGCGGCTTCCTGGACCCGGGCGAGTCCATCGTCAACGTGGCGTCCAGCCGTACGTTCAGCCTGCTCAACTCGGCCGGGACCAAGGTCGCCACACTGCGGGCCACCAAGGTCGCCTACGCGACCATGACCGACACCGACATCTCGCTCTACCAGCTGAACACCACGTACGCGCAGATCCAGTCGAGCTACGGCATCGCGGCGCTCGAGCTCTCCGCGACCCACCCCGTCGCCGGGACCGCCATCAAGGTGGTGTCCGGCTACTGGAAGCGGATCTACAGCTGCAACATCGACGCCTTCGTCTACCGGCTGCACGAGGACAGCTGGATCTGGAAGGACTCGGTCCGCTACACCTCGTCGTGCAACACCATCGGTGGCACCTCGGGTTCCCCGGTGGTCGACGCCGCGACGGGCAAGGTCGTCGCCATCAACAACACGGGCAACGAGGACGGCGGACGCTGCACCCTCGACAACCCGTGCGAGGTCGACCAGAACGGCAACATCACCGTGCACCAGGGCATCAACTACGCCGAGGAGACGTATCTGATCACCCAGTGCGTCGGCGCGGGCAACAAGATCAACCTCAGTCTGCCGGGATGCACCCTGCCCAAGCCGTGAGCTGAGGCAGCCCCGGAAAAGAACGCCGCTCCCCGGACCTGGGATCCGGGGAGCGGCCGCCGGCCGCTCGTGACCGGCGGCCCGACGCTCGTGACCGGCCGCTCGTGGCCGGACGGCCGGGCCCTACGCGTCGAACCAGCTCAGCAGTTCGGCCCGGTCCGCGTCCGTGAGCGGGTCGGGCGACCAGCGCGGGTTCCGGTCCTTGTCGACCAGCGCGGCCCGCACGCCCTCGATGAAGTCATGGGCGCGGGCGGTACGGCAGGCCAGCAGCAGCTCCCGGTCCAGACAGGCGCCGAGGTCGGAACCGGCGCCGCGCCGCAGCAGCTCGAAGGTGACGAACAGACTCGTCGGCGACATGCGCCGCAGTCCGGCCAGCGTGTCGGCCGCCCAGTCGCCGTCCTCCGCCGCCAGCCGTTCGAGGACCTCCGGCAGCTCGGGTGCGGAGAAGCAACGGTCGATGGCGTCGAGGTGCGCACCGATTTCGGAGGCCGGTGCCGCCACCGCGAAGCGGTCCAGTACCGCGGCCGGCTCACCGCCGCCGGTCAGCGCCTCCTCCAGCGCGGGCAGTTCACTGGAATGCACATAGTGCGTGGCGAGCGAGCAGCCGACCGCCGCCGCGCCCGCGATCCGGGCGCCCGTCAACCCCAGATACCGGCCGACGGAGCCGGGCAGCCGGGGCAGGAAGTGGCTCGCCCCGATGTCGGGGAAGAAGCCGATCGCGGTCTCGGGCATCGCCAGCGCCGCCCGCTCCGTCACCACCCGCGCCGTGCCGTGCACGGAGATCCCGAGGCCGCCGCCGAGCGCGAAACCGTCGATGAGCGCGGTGTACGGCTTGGGAAAGGCCGCGATCAGCGCGTTGAGCCCGTACTCCGCGGCGAAGTACTCCCGTACCGCCGCATGGTCGCCGCGCAGGCTCGCCGCCCGGATCGTGCGGATGTCGCCGCCCGCGCAGAACGCCTTCGGCGAGGTGCTGCGGACGACGACCGACCGGACGCCGTCGTCCTCCCGCCAGGTCTCGAGGGCCTCGGTCATCGCCCGGACCATGGTCAGATCGAGCGCGTTGAGCGCCTCGGGCCGGTCCAGGGCGATGACGCCGGTGCCGTGGGCGACGTGCGTCTGCACGGGGAGGTACATGGTGCCGGTGCTCCGTGGGTTCTCCGCGGCCGCGTCGCCGCGCCCGCTTCTGGCATTCGTCGGTGATCCTCAGTCCACCCCGACAATACGCAGCACCAGCGCACCGCCGAGCAGGGTCACCAGGGCGGTGGCCACGTACAGGCCCGGATAGCCGCCGAAGTGGGCGACGATCGGCGCGGCCACGGCGGGGGCCAGCACCTGCGGTCCGGAATTGGCGATGTTGATGACGCCGAGGTCCTTCGCCCGGTCGGCGGCGGACGGCAGCACCTGGGTGATCAGCGCCTGGTCGACGGCGAGGTAGATGCCGAACCCGGCGCCCAGGACCGCGGCGGCGATCATCACCGCCGTCCAGGTGTGGGCGACCGCCAGCAGCAGCGCGGCCACCGCCATGATCACGCTGCACACGACCACGAACATCTTGCGTCTGCCGATGCGGTCCGACGCAATACCCGCGGGGATCGCGGAGAGGGTCGCGGAGACGGTGTAGATGACGGTCAGCACCAGCACTCCGGTGTCCGGGTCCGGGTGGTGCACCTCGTCGGTGAGGTAGAAGAGCAGATAGAGGGTGCCCAGCGCGTTGCCGAGGTTGATCAGGAACCGGGTGAGCCAGGCCCAGCCGAAGTCCGGGTGGGCGCGCGGATCGACCCACAGGCCGCTCAGCAGCGCCCGCGGACGGAAGGCGGGGCGCAATGCGCGCGGCAGGACGGGGTCCCGGAAGCAGAGCACGTACGGCAGGGCCAGGGCGACGGCCAGCAGTGCCGTGAGCAGATAGCCGGGCCCGACGCCGGAGACGACCGTGGTCACCAGCAGCGCGCCCAGCACCAGGCCGAGTGACTGCATGATCCCCGTCCAGCCGGAGACCGCGGCGCGCTGCCCGACCGGCACCTGGTCGGCCACCGGCGCCGTGACCCCGGCGAGCATCGCGTTCAGACCGCTCTGCGCCAGGCACCAGCCGGCGACGATGCCGGGCAGGGTGTGCTGCGCCGAGGTGATCAGCAGCCCGGCGGCGCCCGCGAGGGCGCCGCCCACGATCCATGGCCGGCGGCGGCCCCAGCGCCCGGTCGTACGGTCCGACAGCGCGCCGGCCAGCGGATTGACGACGACGGCGACCAGCGCGCCGGCGCCGGTCACCCACGCGAGGTTCGCCGCCTTGTGCGCCTCGTCGAGATGCTCCAACTGCAGGGGCAGCAGGATCTGGATCGGGGTGAAGAACGCCATGAACACCGCGAGGCTGGCCAGGCTCAGCGCGGCGGTCCAGCCGGGCCGCACCCGGACGGTGGGTTCGTCGAGCGCGGCCGGCGGACGTGCGGTCACGGCGCGCATGAGCTCTCCTCAGTCCAGGGCAGAACATGAGTACTGCTCATGTTGGCGCGAGTGTAGCCACCCCACCCCGCGCCGCCAAGACTTCTCACCCGGCGCTGGATCCGGATCCGCTTCCAACGGCGGGTCCGGCGTCCCGGTGAGCCGCGATCAGGGAGCGGTACCAGGCGTAGGAGTCCTTGGGAGTGCGGACCTGGGTCTCGAAGTCGACGTGGACCAGCCCGAATCGTTGATGGAACCCTTCCGCCCATTCGAAGTTGTCGAGCAGGGACCAGGTGAAGTACCCGCGTACGTCCACCCCGAGGGCCACCGCGTCGGCCACCGCTCTGATGTGGCCGTCCAGATAGCCGATCCGCGCGGTGTCCGTGATCCGGCCGTCCACGAGTTCGTCGGTCTGGGAGCAGCCGTTCTCGGTGATGTACACCGGTGGCAGGGCGGCTCCGTAGCGCTCCTTCAGTCCGGTGAGGAGCTCGGTGAGGCCGTCGGGTACGACCGGCCAGTCGAAGGCGGTCCGCTCGTAGCCCTCGACCCGGGCCTCGGCGAAGGGCAGGGCGGGGTCGTCGGCCGGGGCCTGGATCCAGGTGGGGTTGTAGTAGTTGACGCCGAGGCCGTCGAGCGGTGCGGCGATGATCTCCAGGTCGCCGTCCAGGACCGCGCCGCCGAGGTCGGGGCCGACGCCGTAGGCCGACAGGTCGGGGTAGCGGCCCAGGAACAGCGGGTCGTTGAAGAGGCCGTTGTGCAGCGCGTCGTACGCGGCGGCCGCGGCCCGGTCGGCGGCGGAGTCCCCCACTACGCGCACCGGCGTGCAGTTGTTGGCGATGAGGACCTCGGCGGCGCCGCGCTCGCGCAGCGCCGCGACCGCCAGCCCGTGGCCGAGCAGCTGGTGGTGGGCGGCCGGCAGGGCGTCCAGCATCAGGGCGCGGCCGGGCGCGTGGACGCCCAAGGCGTAGCCGAACACCATGTGCACAAAGGGTTCGTTGAGGGTGATCCAGCGCCGGACGCGGTCACTGAGTCGGTCGGCCACCACTCCCGCATACTCGGCGAACCGTTCGGCGGTGGCGCGCTCCAGCCAGCCGCCCTCGTCCTCCAGGGCCTGCGGCAGGTCCCAGTGGAAGAGGGTGGGGGTGGGCGCGATGCCGGCGGCGAGCAGTTCGTCGACGAGCCGGTCGTAGAAGTCCAGCCCCGCCGCGTTCGCCGGACCCTTGCCCGACGGCTGGACGCGCGGCCAGGCGACGGAGAAGCGGTACGCGTCCAGCCCGAGGTCCTTCATCAGGGCGACGTCCTGCGGATAACGGTGGTAGTGGTCGCAGGCCACCGCTCCGGTGTGGCCGTCGCGGACCGTGCCGGGGCGCGCGGTGAACGTGTCCCAGACGGACGGCCTCCTGCCGCCCTCGGCGACGGCCCCCTCGACCTGGTAGGAGGCGGTGGAGACGCCCCAGACGAAGGATGCGGGAAGCTGCGGGCGCTGCGGTGTCGACGGGTCCGGCACTGGCTCACTCCTTGACGGGACGGGAACGGGCACGAGATGGCAGATGGCATGGCCTGGCGCATGGCGCATGGCGCAGGACGAACGCAGAACATGAGCAATGCTCACGATAGCGGGTCGCCGATCGCGGACGGGATCCGGCAGAGTGGCCCCATGCAGGAACAGACACAGGACGCCGCCCCCGTCGCCGAACCGGCCGCCGGACCGGCCGCGGGCCCCGCCACCGGACCCGCCTCCGCCGCCGTCCGCCGCAGTCCGGTGCAGCGGCGCAGCGCCGAGCGCGTCGAGCGCATCCTCAGCGCGTGCGCCGTCCTGCTGGACGAGGTCGGCTACACCGCGCTGACCACCAAGGAGGTGGCCCGCCGGGCGGAGGTGCCGATCGGCACCCTCTACCAGTTCTTCCCCGGCAAGGACGGGCTGCTCGGCGCGCTCGCCACCCGCAATCTGGAGCGCTACACCGACCGGCTGTCCCGGCGGATCGCGGCCGAGTCCCCCGGCGACATCGCCACCCTGGTGGATCTGGCCGTCGAGGAGTTCGTCGCGATGCGGCGCGCGGTGCCGGGATTCGGGGTCGTCGACTTCGGCGCCGTGGGCCGCGAGGAGCCCACCGCCCGGCATCTGCTCGACACCGAGATCGACAACAACACCGCGGTCGCCGACCGGCTGTGGGCCCTCACCGGCGGGCTGCTGGACCCCGCCGCCTCGCGGCTGGCCGGCCGCGTCGCCCTGGAGTGCGCCGACGCCGTCCTGCGGCTGGCCTTCCGTACCGACCCGGACGGCGACCCGGCGCTGATCGCCGAGTGCAAGCGGGTGCTGCGCCGCTATCTCGGCAGTCGGACGGATTGAGTCCGCACCGGGCACGTCGCAGGCCGCGCTGCTAGGGTCGGCGTGAGCCGTGACTGGCGCTTGGATGGGACCGACCATCGGGGAGCGGCTCCGTCTCCTGACGATGTGCTGCCGCGCGCCTGGGCTCTTCCCTTCTCGTTCCGGAGGCCCCGCATGGCCGCAGAACCGTCGTCCTTCAGCATCAAGCCCGGCGAATCGACCGAATCCATCGCCTTCCGCAGCGCGCTGGATGTCATCCGGGCCGTCGAGCCGCGCGTCGCGGACGCCATCGGCGCCGAGATCGAGGACCAGCGCGCCCAGCTCAAGCTCATCGCCAGCGAGAACTACGCCTCCCCCGCAGTCCTGCTGACCATGGGCAACTGGTTCAGCGACAAGTACGCCGAGGGCACGGTCGGCCGCCGCTTCTACGCCGGCTGCCGCAATGTCGACACCGTCGAGGCGCTCGCCGCCGAACACGCCCGCGAGTTGTTCGGCGCGACGCACGCCTACGTGCAGCCGCATTCCGGCATCGACGCCAACCTGGTCGCCTTCTGGTCCGTGCTCGCCCAGCGGGTGGAGAGCCCGGCACTGGAGCGGGCCCAGGTCAAGCACGTCAACGACCTGAGTGAGCAGGACTGGGCGGCGCTGCGCCGCGAGCTCGGGGACCAGCGGATGCTCGGCATGGCACTCGACGCGGGCGGCCACCTCACCCACGGCTTCCGCCCCAACATCTCGGGCAAGATGTTCGACCAGCGCAGCTACGGCACCGATCCGAAGACCGGCCTGCTGGACTACACCGCGCTGCGCGAGACCGCGCGCGAGTTCCGCCCGCTCATCCTGGTCGCCGGCTACTCCGCCTATCCGCGGCTGGTCAACTTCCGCATCATGCGGGAGATCGCCGAGGAGGTCGGCGCGACGCTGATGGTCGACATGGCGCACTTCGCCGGCCTGGTCGCGGGCAAGGTGCTCACCGGCGACTTCGACCCGGTGCCGCACGCCAACATCGTCACGACCACCACCCACAAGTCGCTGCGCGGGCCGCGCGGCGGCATGGTCCTGTGCGACGCCGAACTGGCCGAGCACGTCGACCGCGGCTGCCCCATGGTGCTCGGCGGTCCGCTGCCGCACGTGATGGCCGCCAAGGCGGTGGCGCTGGCCGAGGCGCGCAGGCCCGACTTCCGCGACTACGCCCGGCGCATCGTCGACAACGCGTCCGCGCTGGCCGAGGGGCTGCTGCGGCGCGGAGCCTCCCTCGTCACCGGCGGCACCGACAACCACCTGGTGCTCGCCGACGTCTCCGGCTACGGACTCACCGGCCGCCAGGCCGAGGCCGCGCTGCTGGACGCCGGCATCGTCACCAACCGCAACTCGGTCCCGCAGGACCGGAACGGCGCCTGGTACACGTCCGGGGTCCGCATCGGCACCCCGGCGCTCACCACCCGCGGGCTCGGCGTGCCGGAGATGGACGAGATCGCGGGCCTGATCGACACGGTGCTGGCCAACACCCGCCCCGGCACCACCGCGAGCGGCGCTCCGTCGAAGGCGAGTCATGTGCTCGACCCCTCCGTGGCGGACCAGGTCGCGGGGCGCTCCGCCGACCTGCTGGCCGGGTTCCCGCTCTACCCGGGCGTCGACCTGAGTCAGAGCTGAGTCAGAGCTGAACCCAGACCTGACGCACGGAGGCCCGCCCCCTGGAATCCGGGGGGCGGGCCTCCTCTTCAGCTCATTCACTTCACCGCGTTGCCGCCGTGATCACCGGAGCCGTCCCACCTGCCGTCGGGTTAGCGGAACTTCCGGCTGATCGCGTTGTAGACGCCCTGTGCCTCGGGTCCCAGATGCGGACCGGCCAGCCAGGTGTCGTTGGACGGGCCGATCGACGTGTTCGACACCAGGGCCGTCTTGCCGTTCGGCATGGTGGCGAACCAGCCGCCGCCCGAGGAACCACCGGTCATCGTGCAGCCGACCCGGTACTCGGTCGGCATGCTCGCGCCCATCGACAGCCGGCCGGGCTTGCCGATGCAGTCGAACATCCGCGCACCGTCGTACGGCGGCGCCTGCGGGTAGCCCCAGGCACCGATGCCGCTGAACAGCGTGGGCGACGGGGCGCCGAACCACACCGGCAGGGACGCGCCGACGGTCTCCTGCAGGGACTTGCCGCCGCCGTTCTCCGGCTTGACGTGCAGCACCGCGAAGTCGTACGGCGAACCGCCGCCGCCGGAGTGGGTGCCGGTGGCGATCCACTGCGAGGAGGTCTGCGCCCAGTCGGCCCACCATGCGCCGTACGGAGTGACGTTGCGCTGCGGGGAGCTGTCGACGCGGGAGGCGGACAGCCCGTTGTCGTTGTACGACGGGACGAAGATGAGGTTGCGGTACCAGCCGCCCCGGGAGCCGCTGTGAACGCAGTGGCCGGCGGTCCAGACGAGGTTCGACTTGCCCGGGTGCGCCGGGTCGTCGACGACGGTGCCGGAACAGACCTTGGGGCCGTCGGGGCTGTCGAAGAAGATCTTGCCGACCGGTGCCGCGTGCTGGTGGTACGGGCGGGCGACCTCCTTGGCCGCCACCGGGCGCGGAGCGGGGTCGGTGGTCCCCTGGTCCGAGCCGAAGTTCGACTGGACGGTGTTCTGGTTCTCCTTCGCCCCGGACATCCGGGCCGGCTTCCACAGGTCCTTGATGACCGGGTTGGCGAAGTCGGCCGCCTCACGCGCCCACTTGTCCCAGTTCTTCCAGTCGCCCTGCTTCCACTTCTCCAGGTCCTTGATGCTGGTGGGCAGACCGTTCGGAAGTTTGGCGTCGGAACCGGTGTCGGCCTTGGCCGAGGTACTGGCAGCCGCGGTCGGCTTCGCCGCCGCGTCGCTGTCGTCCGGGCCGCAGGCGGTGGCGGTGAGCGCGAGCAGCGCGGTCACCACCGCCGCGGCTCGGGCGGACCGTCGAATGAATGGCATTGAGTTGTTCCCCCATGTACGTGCAGGTACGTGCTTTTTGTACGTTTCTTGTCATGCCCCCATCCGGGGCGGCCTCCACTATGCCGTTTCCCCGGCGGAGTTGGATCACCGGCCCCTCGTTGTCGCAGAACCGTTTCATGGCACGGACGGGATCTTCACGCCCCATAGACCGGCTGCGGGGACTCGGCGTCGGCCAGCAGCTTCAGAGCGGTCTCGCCGGCCTCCGCCGGGGTCCACCGGGCGCCCTTGTCGGCCGTCGGTCCCGGCCGCCAGCCCTCCATGACGGTGATCCGGCCCGCTTCGGTCTCGAAGACCCGGCCGGTGACAGCGGCGGAGGCCGCGGAGCCGAGCCAGACCACCAGCGGGGAGACGTTCTCCGGCGCCATGGCGTCGAAGGCGTCACCTTCTGGCGCGGCCATCGTGTCGGCGAACGTCCGCTCGGTCATCCGGGTACGGGCGGCGGGCGCGATGGCGTTGACGCGGACGCCGTACCGGGCCATCTCGGCGGAGGCGACGAGCGTCAGACCGATGATCCCGGCCTTGGCCGCCGAGTAGTTGCCCTGCCCGACGCTGCCCAGCAACCCTGCCCCGGAGCTGGTGTTGATCACCCGTGCATCGGGGGTGCGGCCGGCCTTGGCCTCGGCACGCCAGTGCGCGGCGGCATGCTTCAGCGGCAGGAAATGACCCTTGAGATGGACGCGCATCACCGCGTCCCAGTCGTCCTCGTCGAGGTTGACGAGCATCCGGTCGCGCAGGAACCCCGCGTTGTTGACGAGGGTGTCGAGCCGGCCGAACGTGTCGAGCGCGGTGTCGACCAGGGCGGCGGCCCCGGCCGCGGTGGCGATGTCGTCGCCGTTGGCGACCGCCTCGCCGCCCAGCGCGCGGATCTCGTCGACGACCTGCTGGGCCGGACCCGCCGAGCCCCCGGCACCGTCCAGCCCGACCCCGAGGTCGTTGACGACGACTCGCGCGCCCTCGGCGGCGAAGGCGAGCGCATGCGCGCGGCCGAGACCGCGCCCCGCACCGGTGACGACGGCGACCCGGCCCTCGCAGATTCCGGCTTCGGTCATGTCAGCTCTCCTTGTTCGCGGTTGACGGGGATGGTGACGATGACGATGGCGGTGACGATGGCGCCATGTCCTGATCGCGGTTGACGGTGGCGGCGTCGAGGAAGGCCGGGCGCTCGCCGCCACCGTGCACGAGCAGGCTCGCCCCGGTGATGTACGCGGCGCGCTCCGAAGAGAGGAAGACACAGGCGTCGCCGACCTCACCGGGCTCGGCCAGCCGCCCGGCGGGAACGGTCCGGCCGACGGCCGCGATACCGGCGTCGTCCCCGTAGTGCAGATGGGACAACTCGGTGCGGACCATGCCGAGGACCAGGGTGTTGACGCGTACGGCCGGGGCCCATTCGACGGCCATGGAGCGCGCGAGGCTGTCCAGCCCCGCCTTGGCGGCGCCGTACGCGGCGGTCCCGGGTGACGGCCGGCCGCCGCTGACGCTGCCGATCATGAGGATCGAGCCGCCGGTCTCCTGACCGCGCATCACCTCGTAGGCGGCCAGTGACGCGGTCAGCGGGGTGGTGAGATTGAGTTCGAGGACCCGGGCGTGCCGGGCGGCGCCGCCGTCGGCGAGCAGCCGGAACGGCGTCCCGCCGGCGTTGTTGACCAGGGTGTCGAGCCGCCCGCAGTCGTCCTTCACCCGCGCGAAGAACGCGTCGACGGAGCCGGGGTCCCGCAGGTCGAGGGGGACGAAGCGGGCCGTGCGGCCGTCCGCCGTGACGGGTTCGTGAGGGGGGCGGCGCGCGCAGACCACCACCTCGGCGCCCGCCTCCAGGAAGGCGCGGGCGATCCCCGCGCCGACGCCTCTCGTGCCGCCGGTGACGACGACGACGCGTCCGGACAGATCGACGGTGACCGTCAACTGGCACCTCCCGCAGCGCTCGATCCGCTGCTACCTTCTACCTAACAAATGTTTGGTGGAAAGGTAGCTGATCCTCATCATGGGTGTCTCCACCTCGGCCCCGCAAGACGGAATCGCCGTCATCACCGTCGACTTCCCGCCCGTCAACGCCCTCCCCGTACAAGGGTGGTTCGACCTGGCCGACGCGCTGCGCGAGGCCGGCGCCGATCCGGCCGTCCGCTGTGTCGTGCTCACCGCCGCGGGCCGCGGCTTCAACGCGGGCGTCGACATCAAGGAGATGCAGCGCACCCCCGGACACCAGGCGCTGATCGGCGCCAACCGCGGCTGCGCCGACGCGTTCGGCGCCGTCTACGACTGCGAGGTACCGGTCATCGCCGCCGTGCACGGCTTCTGCCTGGGCGGCGGCATCGGCCTGGTGGGCAACGCCGACGCCATCGTGGCCAGCGACGACGCGACGTTCGGGCTGCCGGAGCTGGACCGCGGGGCGCTCGGAGCCGCCACCCACCTCTCCCGGCTCGTCCCCCAGCACCTCATGCGCGCCCTGTACTTCACCTCCCGCACCGCCACCGCCCAGGAGCTCCACCGGCACGGCTCGGTGTGGGAGGTCGTGCCCCGCGAGAAGGTGCTGGACGCCGCGCTCGCGCTGGCGCGCGAAATGGCGGCCAAGGACGGCGAGTTGCTGCGGCTCGCCAAGGCCGCGATCAACGGTATCGACCCGGTGGACGTCCGCCGCAGCTACCGCTTCGAGCAGGGCTTCACCTTCGAGGCCAACCTCAGCGGACTCGCCGACCGGCACCGGGACGCGTTCGTGTCGACGAAGTCGGCGAAGTCTGCTGAACCGGCGAAGTCGGCTGGACCGGCGAAGACCACCACCCCCGGGCAACCGGTGAAGGAGGAGCGGTGAGTACGGACAAGACCATGACCGCCGACCAGGTCGTCGGCCGGCTGGAGAGCGGGATGACCCTCGGCATCGGCGGCTGGGGGTCACGCCGCAAGCCGATGGCCCTGATCCGGGCGCTGCTCCGCTCGGACGTCACGGACCTGACCGTGGTCTCCTACGGCGGCCCCGACGTCGGACTGCTGGCCGCGGCCGGCAAGATCCGCAAACTGGTCGCCGCCTTCACCACCCTGGACTCGATCCCGCTGGAACCGCACTTCCGGGCCGCCCGCGAGAGCGCCGCCTTCGAGATGACGGAGCTGGACGAGGCGATGTTCATGTGGGGGCTGACCGCCGCCGTCCACCGGCTGCCCTTCATGCCGATCCGGGCCGGGCTCGGCTCGGACCTGATGCGGGTCAACCCCGACCTGCGGACCGTCGTCTCCCCGTACGAGGACGGCGAGGAACTGGTGGCCGTGCCCGCCCTCCGGCTCGACGCGGCGCTCGTCCACCTGAACCGGGCCGACGCGTTCGGCAACGGCCAGTACCTGGGCCCCGACCCGTACTTCGACGACCTGTTCTGCGAGGCGGCCGACACCGCGTACGTCAGCTGCGAACGCATCGTCGACAGCGCCGAGCTCCTGCAGGCAGGCGCGCCCCAGACACTGCTGGTGAAGCGGCACTCGGTCACCGGCGTCGTCGAGACCCCGAACGGCGCCCACTTCACCTCCTGCGCCCCGGACTACGACCGGGACGAGGCGTTCCAGAGCGCGTACGCCAAGGCCGCCGCCGACCCAGCGGCATGGCGGGAGTTCACCGAACGCTTCCTGTCCGGCGA
This sequence comes from Streptomyces sp. SID13666, assembly GCF_010548325.1. Lineage (NCBI taxonomy): Bacteria > Bacillati > Actinomycetota > Actinomycetes > Kitasatosporales > Streptomycetaceae > Streptomyces > Streptomyces sp. SID13666. Next base: position 114,960 of record NZ_JAAGLX010000023.1, read on the forward strand.
CGAGGACACCTACCAGGCCGCCGTGGCGGCGTTCGCGAAGGAGGGCGCATGAACGCGAAGGACACCTCAGGCGTGACCCGCGCCGAGTACTGCGTGGTGGCGTGCGCTGAAGCCTGGCGCGGGGACGGTGAGATCCTCGCCAGCCCGATGGGGACCGTGCCGGCGATCGGCGCCCGGCTGGCGAAGCTCACCTTCTCGCCCGATCTGCTGCTCACCGACGGCGAGGCGATGCTGATCGGCGACGTCCCGGCGATCGGGGGCGCGTCGGAGCTGATCGAGGGCTGGCTGCCGTACCGCCAGCACCTGGCGATGGTCACCGGTGGCAAACGGCACGTGATGATGGGCGCCAGCCAGGTGGACCGGTTCGGCAATCAGAACATCTCCTGCATCGGCGACTGGGAACAGCCCAAGCGCCAGCTGCTGGGCTCCCGGGGCGCACCCGTCAACACCCTCAACAATCCGACCAGTTACTGGGTGCCGAGGCATTCCTCCCGGGTCTTCGTCGCGCGGGTCGACATGGTCAGCGGCGTCGGCTACGACCGCGCGGCGGCGGCCGGGAAGACCGCGACCCGGTTCCACGAGATCCGCCGGGTCGTCTCCGACCTCGCCGTCTTCGACTTCGACACCACGGACCGGTCGATGCGGATCCGCTCCCTGCACCCGGGGGTAACGGCGGAACAGGTGCAGGACGCCACCGGCTTCCCGCTCGTGGTCCCCGCCGATGTCCCGTTCACCCGTGAGCCGACGGACGCCGAACTGCGGCTGATCCGCGAGGTGATCGACCCCCGGGGCCTGCGGGACCGCGAGGTACGGGCATGAGCGGGCCGCCCGACGGGACCCCCGCGTCGTTCGACACCCCGGCCTCGTTCGAGACCCCGCTGACCCAGCTGGTCGGTGTGCGGTACCCGATCGTGCAGACCGGCATGGGCTGGGTGGCGGGCCCCCGGCTGGTGTCCGCCACCGCGAACGCGGGGGCGCTGGGCATTCTCGCCTCCGCCACCATGACGACGGAGCAACTGCGCGCTGCCGTGAAAGAGGTCCGGTCGCGGACCGACGCACCGTTCGGCGTCAATCTGCGGGCGGACGCGGGCGATGCCCAGGAGCGGGTCGGGATCCTGATCGAGGAGGGGGTTCGGGTCGCGTCCTTCGCCCTGGCGCCGTCCCGGGACCTGATCGCCCGCCTCAAGGACGCGGGCGTGGTCGTCATCCCGTCCATCGGCGCCCGCCGGCACGCGGAGAAGGTCGAGGCGTGGGGCGCCGACGCCGTTCTCGTGCAGGGCGGCGAGGGCGGTGGCCACACCGGCAACATCGCGACGACGGTGCTGCTCCCGCAGGTGGTGGACGCCGTCGGCATCCCCGTCATCGCGGCCGGCGGCTTCTTCGACGGCCGCGGGCTGGTCGCCGCCCTGGCGTACGGGGCGGCCGGGATCGCGATGGGCACCCGCTTCCTGCTCACCTCCGACAGCACGGTCCCGGACGCGGTCAAGGCCCGCTATCTGGCGGCGTCGGTCAAGGACGTCACCGTCACCACCAAGGTCGACGGCCTGCCGCACCGGATGCTGCGCTCGGAACTGGTCAATGCCCTGGAACGCTCGGGCCGGCCCGCCGCCCTGCTGCGCGCCCTGCGGCACGCGGCCGGGCTCAAGCACGATTCCGGGCTCGGCTGGCGGCAGATGATCCGCGACGGTCTCGCGATGAAGCACGGCAAGGAGCTGACCTGGAGCCAGGTGCTGCTGGCCGCCAACACCCCGATGATGCTCAAGGCGTCGATGGTCGAGGGCCGCACCGACCTCGGGGTGATGGCCTCGGGCCAGGTCGCGGGCCTGATCGAGGACCTGCCGTCGTGCGCGGAACTCGTCGGCCGGATCATGACGGAGGCCTGGGCGGCGCTCGGCGCGCTGCCCCGGGAGCCGGTGCGGTAAGCCCCCGCAGCCCGGTCGTCAGACGCCCTGGGCCAGCCAGTCGTCGATCTCCGCCCGCAGCCGCGCCTTGGTCCCGTCCGGCGCGAAGGAGGCGTCCACTCCGGCGCGGGCCAGTTCGGCCAGCACCTCGTCGTCGTAGCCGAAGGCGTCACGGACGAGCTCGTACTCGCGCGCCAGTGACACGTTGATCATCGACGGGATGTCGGTGCTGAGCGTGACGAACAGCCCGGCCGCGCGCATCCGCTCCAGCGGGTGCGCGCGCAGCGACGCCGCGAAGCCGAGGGCGACGTTCGACGACGGGCACACCTCGAGCGGGATCCGCCGCTCCCGCACCTCGGCGACGAGTGCCTCGTCGTCCAGGATCCGGATGCCGTGCCCGATCCGCTCGGCTCCCCCGATGTCCAGGGCCGCGCGGATGCTCTCCGGCCCGCAGGCCTCGCCCGCGTGGTGCACGATGTGCAGTCCGGCCTTGCGGGCGGCGACGAAGACCTCCGCGAACGGTTCGACGGGGTGCGCCTCGTCACCCGCGACGCCGATGCCCACCACTCCGGCCCCGGCGTGGCGTTCGGCGAGTTCCAGGGTGCGCCAGGCGCGCTCCACCGACCGGCGGCGGGAGTGGTCGAGCAGCACCCGGCACTCGATGCCGAACGTTTCCTGGCCCGCCGCCAGCCCTTCCAGCACGCTCACCAGCGGCATGTCGAGATCGCCGAGCCGCTCTCCGTGGCCGGCGGCGGTGAAGGACACCTCGGCGTAGCGGGTGCCGTTGGCCGCCTCGTCCTCGCAGAACTCGTAGGCGATCCGGCGGAAGTCCGCCGGCCGGCGGAGGCAGGACCGGACCAGGTCGTTCTGCGCGAAGAAGTCCGCGAAGCTCTCGAAGGCGTGTCCGCCGTCCACCAGATGCGCGGGGATCTCCACCCCGTTCGAGGCCCCGATCTCCGCCAGGGTCTGCCACCGCACGGTGCTTTCCAGGTGGACGTGCAGGTGGGCCTTGGGAAGCGCGCGCAGATCACGCGTCGCGGCGGGAGTCGACGTCATACCGGGAAGCCTGCCACCGGGTGTGGGAGCCGTCGAACGAATTGCCCCGCCGTTCCAGGACCGGCCCTACAACCGCTCAATGATGGTGACGTTGGCCTGGCCGCCGCCCTCGCACATGGTCTGCAGGCCGTACCGGCCGCCGGTGCGCTCCAGTTCGTGCAGCAGCGTCGTCATCAGTTTGGTACCGGTGGCCCCGAGCGGGTGGCCCAGGGCGATGGCGCCGCCGTTGACGTTGACCTTCTCGGGGTCGGTCCCGGTCTCCTTGAGCCAGGCGAGCACGACGGGCGCGAACGCCTCGTTGATCTCCACCAGGTCGATGTCGTCCATGGACAGCCCGGTCTTCTTCAGCGCGTACGCCGTCGCGGGGATCGGCGCGGACAGCATCCGGATCGGGTCCTCGCCGCGGCAGGACAGATGGTGGATCCGTGCGCGGGGGGTCAGACCGTGCTCGGCGACCGCGCGCTCGGAGGCGATCAGCATCGCCGAGGCCCCGTCGGAGACCTGCGAGGAGACGGCGGCGGTGATCCTGCCGCCCTCCACCACCGGTTTGAGGGCTGCCATCTTCTCCAGGCTGGTGTCCCGGCGCGGTCCCTCGTCGATGGTCACAGCGCCGTACGCGACGATCTCGCGGTCGAACCGTCCCTCGTCGATGGCGCGCAGCGCCCGCTGGTGGGAGCGCAGCGCGAGCTCCTCCATCGCCTCGCGGGTGATGCCCCACTTGTCGGCGATCAGTTCGGCGCCGTGGAACTGGTTGACGGGCTGGTCGCCGTAGCGGGCCCGCCAGCCCTCCGAGCCCGCGAACGGGCCCTCGGTGAGGCCGAGCGGGTCGGCGGCCTGCCGGCTGGCGAAGGCGATGGGGATCATCGACATGTTCTGGGTACCGCCCGCGACCACCAGGTCGCTGGTGCCGGAGAGCACCGCCTGGGCGGCGAAGTGCACGGCCTGCTGGGAGGAGCCGCACTGCCGGTCGACGGTCACCCCGGGCACCTCCTCGGGAAGGCCCGCCGCCAGCCACGCCGTCCTGGCGATGTCGCCGGCCTGCGGGCCGACGGTGTCCAGGCAGCCGAACACCACGTCCTCGACCGCCGCCGGGTCGGCTCCCGAACGCTCCATGAGCGCCTTGAGGACATGCGCGCCGAGGTCGGCGGGGTGCACGGCGGACAGTCCGCCCTTGCGCCTGCCGATCGGGGTGCGGACCGCTTCGACGATGTAGGCCTCGGCCATGACTACTCCTCGGTGTCCTTCACGAATGTCGCTTCGTCCATGTCGGTTGTCGATGCCGGTCGTCCATGCCGGTTGTTCGGCTCAGCTCCGGACGGCCACGCCGTCCAGCACCATCGACAGGTACTGCCGGGCGATCTCCTCCGGGCTGTGCTGTCCGCCCGGCCGGTACCAGGAGGCCGCGACCCAGACGGTGTCGCGGACGAACCGGTAGGTGAGCCGGACGTCGAGGTCGGCGCGGAAGACTCCGGCGGCCACCCCGCGCTCCAGCGTCCCCAGCCAGGCCCGTTCGAACTTCACCTGCGAGTCGGCGAGATAGCCGAAGCGCGGCTGGGCGGCCAGGTGCCTGGCTTCCTTCTGGTAGATCGCCACCGCCGCCCGGTGCCGGTCGATCTCCTTGAAGGACTGCGTGACCAGGGCCTCGATGGTCTCCCTGGGCCCGAGGCCGGCGGCCAGCACCTCGTCGTACCCGGCCCACAGTTCGTTGAGGAAGGTCGAGAGGATCTCGTCGACCATCGATTCCTTGGAGTCGAAGTGGTAGTAGAGGCTGCCCGCGAGCATTCCCGCCTCGTCGGCGATGCGCCGGACGGTCGTCGCGTTGTAGCCCTGCGCGGCGAACACCTCGGCCGCGGTCGCCAGGAGTTCGCCGCGGCGCTCGGGGGCGGCGGTCATCGTCGTCTTCTTGCTGCTCTTGCTGCTCTGGCTGCTTTTCGGCACCGGGTCATTCTCGCCTCACGCGTGCTGGCTGCTGGCCGACACGGTCTCGCCGGTCAGGTACGAGGAGTAGCCGCTGGCCAGGAAGACGATCACGTTGGCGATCTCCCACGGTTCTGCGTACCGCCCGTAGGCTTCCCGCTCGGTCAGTTCGGCGAGCAGCTCGGGGGTGGTGACCTTCGCCAGGTGCGGGTGCATGGCCAGGCTGGGCGAGACCGCGTTGACCCTGACCCCGTAGGCGGCCCCCTCGACGGCGGCGCAGCGGGTGAGCGCCATGACGCCCGCCTTGGCGGCGGCGTAGTGCGCCTGCCCCGCCTGGGCGCGCCAGCCGACCACGGAGGCGTTGTTGACGATGACGCCGCCGCTGCCGGCCCGCCGCATCCGGCGGAGTGCGGCACGGGTGCAGCGGAACGTGCCGCCGAGAGTGACGTCGAGGACCTTGGACCACTGCTCGTCCGTCATGTCGACGAGCTCGGTGGTCCCGCCGAGCCCCGCGTTGTTGACGAGGATGTCGAGCCGTCCGTGCCGCTCCTCGGCGAGGTCGAACAGCGCGGTGACGTCGTCCTCGCTGGTCACGTCGCAGGCCAGGCCGGCCACCCGGTCCGCGCCGAACTCCGCCGCCAGCGCCTCGGCGGACTCCTTGATCCGGCGGGGGTGCGCGTCACCCATGACGATGCTCGCGCCCTCCTCCAACAGCCGGCGCGCGGTGGCGCCGCCGATACCGGCGCCCGCCGCCGCGGTGACGACGGCGGTGCGCCCGGCCAGGAGGTCGTGCCCCTGCGGATACGGGGGCGGGGTACCCAGGTTCGCGGTCATACGCGGAACTCCTCCTCGACGGCTGACGGGGCGTACGTTAATCTACCAAACACTTGTTAGGGAAGGCTCGTAGGGGAGGACGGAATCCGATGGACCTCGACTTCACGCCCGGGGAGGACGCGTTCCGGGCCGAGGCCCGCGCCTGGCTCGCCGCGCACGTCCCCGCCACCGCGCTGCCCTCCCTGGAGACCGCCGAGGGCTTCGCCGCCCACCGCGAGTGGGAGCGCGAGCTGTCCGGCGCCCGCTGGTCGGTGGTGTCCTGGCCCGAGGAGTACGGCGGCCGGGGCGCCTCGATCCTGCGCTGGCTGGTGTTCGAGGAGGAGTACTACGCCGCGAACGCGCCCGGCCGGGTCAGCCAGAACGGCATCAACCTGCTCGCCCCGACCCTCTTCGAGCACGGCACCGACGAGCAGCGCGCCCGCGTCCTGCCCGCCATGGCGAGCGGCGCGACCATCTGGGCGCAGGCCTGGTCGGAACCGGAAGCGGGCAGCGACCTGGCCTCGCTGCGCTCCACCGCCACCCGCGCCGACGGCGGCTGGCTGCTGAACGGACAGAAGACCTGGTCGTCCCGCGCCGCCTTCGCCGACCGCGCGTTCGGCCTCTTCCGCAGCGACCCGGCGGCGGACCGGCCGCACCGCGGTCTGACGTACCTGATGTTCGCCCTGGACGCGCCGGGCGTGACGGTACGGCCCATCGGACGCCTCGACGGCAAGCCCGCCTTCGCCGAGCTCTTCCTGGACGACGTCTTCGTCCCCGACGAGGACGTCATCGGCGCCCCCGGCCAGGGCTGGCGGGTCGCGATGAGCACGGCGGGCAACGAGCGCGGCCTCACCCTGCGCAGCCCCGGCCGCTTCCTGGCCGCCGCCGACCGTCTGACCGCGCTGTGGCGCGAGCGGGCGGACCCGCACGACACGGCGCTGCGCGACCGGGTCGCCGACGCGGTGATCGGCGCCCGCGCCTACCGGCTCTTCACCTTCGGCAACGCCTCCCGGCTCGCGGAGGGCGGGGACATCGGCGCCGAGTCCAGCCTCAACAAGGTCTTCTGGTCGGAACTCGACATCAGGCTGCACGAGACCGCCCTCGACCTGCTCGGCGCCGACGGCGAGCTCGCCGACGGGGACGACGGCGGCGGCTGGGCGGAGGGCTACGTCTTCTCGCTCGCCGGGCCGATCTACGCCGGAACCAACGAGATCCAGCGCGACATCATCGCCGAGCGGCTGCTCGGCCTCCCGAAGGGACGCCGGTGATGCGGTTCCTGCTCGACGCCGAACAGACCGCCTTCGTCCGCACCCTGGACCAGCTGCTGGCCGCGGCGGACACCCCGGCCGTCGTCCGCGCCTGGTCGGCGGGCGACCACGGCCCGGGCCGCGCCCTGTGGGAACGTCTCGCCGGGACCGGCGTCTTCGCCCTGGCGGTCCCCGAGGAGTACGACGGCCTCGGACCGCTCCCCGTCGAACTCGCCGCGGCATTCGTGGAGCTGGGCCGGCACGCGGTGCCGGGGCCGCTGGCCGAGACCATCGCCGTCTGCGCCCTCCTGCGGGGACTGGGAGACCGCGGTCCGGCGAAGGAATGGCTGCCGCGCATCGCCTCCGGCGAGGTGCTCGTGACGCTGGCGCCGGCCGGCTCGTACGCCCTGGACGCGGATGCCGCTGACGCGGTCTTCCATGTCGTGGCGGACGGCCTCGCGCTCGCGACCGGCCACGGGCCGGTCCGCGCCTCGCTCGACCCCGCCCGCCGGCTCGCCATCCCCACGGGGGGCGAACCGCTCATGCCCGGCCCGGCCGTACGGGACGCCGTGCGCGAGGCGGCCGACTGGGCCTCCTTCGCGACCGCCGCCCAGTCCCTGGGCACCGGCCTCGCCCTGGTGGAACAGACGGTGGCCTACGTAAAGCAGCGCACCCAGTTCGGCACCGCCATCGGTGGCTTCCAGGCCGTCAAGCACCAGCTCGCGAACGCCCTCCTCGGTCTGGAGTTCGCCCGCCCGCTCCTTTACGGGGCGGCGGTGGCACTGGCCGGCGGCTCGCCGGGCGCGGGCCGCGACATCGCCGCTGCCAAGGTCGCCTGCGGCGAAGCGGCGTATGCGGCGGCCCGCACCGCACTGCAGCTGCACGGGGCGATCGGCTACACGGCCGAGTACGACCTTTCGTTGTGGATCGGCAAGGCGACCGCGCTGCGCACGGCGTGGGGCACGCCGGCCGAGTGTCGGGCGCGGGTGCTTTCGGGGTAGCCGGGTGCGTCCTGGGTACGGGGGCCGGGCTCTCCGGCGCAGGGGTTCGAAATCGACTATTTACGGGCCTGGCGGCCCACAAATAGCTCGGCAGCACTTCGAACCCCTACGCCTCCGATCCCGGCCCCCTCGCCGCCGTTCGAACGCTTGGGCGCCATTGCCCGCTCCCCACTGCGTCTGCTGTGATCCTCCGGTTGCAACTCGTGACCAACCCGATTGACCAGGGGGCTATATGAGGCTGCGTCAGCTGTTCGTTTCACTGGTGGCGGGAGCCTTACTGCTCTCCACCGCCGGTGCCGCCGCTGCCACCACCACCGCGCCGGCGAACGCCGGCACCGCACGGACCGAGTGCTCGGCGTCCTTCTTCGAAGGAGACCCACGGCTCGGCCCGGAGGTGCTGCCCACCAGGGGCGCCGTCGGGAACGAGCTGTTCCTGTACCAGCGCACGGGCGGGCTCTCCGAGCAGGCGTTCCTGTCGACGTACAACACCGGCACCAGTTGGATCTACCCGCCCCAGAACGGCTACGTCATCGGCCCCGACGGCCGGCCCGTCGAGTGGCAGCAGACCCTGCTCCCCGGCCAGGACATCGACCGGTTCGGCAGTGAGTACGGCTCCTTCCTCGCACCCGAGGGCCTGCCGTACGCCAACCGCTCCATCCCGCCGCAGAGCCTGGACGGCACTCCCGCGGCCGGTTGCAACTACCACGACTACCGCGTCCTCAAGCCCTTCACCGTGGACGCGGGACCGATCGCACCCTGGTTCGCACAGCCCGGCTACGGCCTCCAGTACCAGCTGGACGCGACCCTCGTGCCCGGCTCCCCGACCGCTCTCAACGTCATGTGGCTGGTGGCCAACGGCTATTTGCAGCGGCTTGTCTAGGGCCTACAAAAAGGACGACCGCCGAGGGTGATGATACGGAACCGACGGTAGTCGCAAGCACGCTGTACAGGAGCGTTCCGGCGTGGACAGATGTCGCGCAGGCGGAAATCGGAAGATCCGATGGCGGCCTCCAAAGCCGTTACCGGTGATCCACGCTCAGTGACCGCTGCCGCGATGAACTCAGCAGATGGCCCCGCCGGGCACCATCAGCTGCCTACCGGGCGGTACTCCGCGACGGTGGTCCGGAAGAAAGCGATCCGGCTGGGAGGACCGTAGGGGCCTGAGAGGGGCCATACTGGGGGTAATGACGAAATCAGCCGTGACCCGCCGCCACCTGCCCGCCAGCCCCTTCCGGATTCCGGTCGCCCCTCCCGTCGAGAACTTCGAGGTGGGTGACCGGGTAACGCATGACGTCTATGGACTCGGCCGAATCATCGGTGTCGAGGACGAGGTCGCCGTGCTTGCCGACTTCGGATCCCGCCAGGTACGGATCATCAAGCCGTACTCGAAGGTAACGAAGCTCTGAGGTTCCTGGCCGCGCCCCCGCAAGGACGCGGCCAGGATTCTCCCCGCCCGCCGCCCTGAGCCCAAGGGACCTCAGGGCCGGCTCGAACTCCGGCATGCCCGCGCCCGGCGCGAGACGCCGGCCAGTATCCCGGCTCCGGTCCACCGGGCCGCCGCACCATCTCTTCATGCTCCAACTCCCCACCGTTCAGACGTGTTCCCAGCCCGTGAAGTTCCCCGGCTCCGGCACGAATCTCATGACTTTCGCGGCCCGGGGGTCGGTTCAGCGCGCCAGTGAGGCCCCGTCGCCCATGGCGATCACCGGGTGGCTCCGCGGGTCGAGTGCGCGCAGCAGGTCGACCATGTGTGCTGCGGACAGGCTGACGCAGCCGTGCGTCGGGCCGCCGTGGTCGACGTGGATCCAGATGCCGCCGCCGCGGCTTTTGCCCAGCGGCTGTCTGCTGTCCAGCGGGGACGCGCCCGGCACGCGGTTGTAGTCGATGGCGACGACGTAGTCGAAGGACCCGCCCAGCGCCTCGCCGCGGAATCCGGTGCCGCCCGCGGTGAAGCCCTGGGAGTGGTGGTACGGCAGTCCGCTGCCCGGGTCGGGCTTGAAGCCGCCGGCGTCGCTGAGCGTGAAGATCCCTACGGGGCTGTGCAGATCGCCCTCGTGGTGTGTGCCGGTCCAGCCGCGCAGGGCGTTGTGCGCGGGCCAGGCGGCTCCCGCCCGCCAGCGGCCGTCGGCGGCCCGCGTCCACAGGGTGACGGTGGAGTCGGAGGAGTCCTTCGCCCGGCCCGAGGCGAGCAGTACCTGGTGGGAGGCGGTGGGGATCGCCGCGAGGGTGGCGGGGCCAAGACCGGGGATCCGGTCGGTCGCGTGGCCGGCGGGCGCGTTGTCCTGGGCGGCGTCGGCCACGGTCGCCGACGGGGGCCCTGCGCCGGTCCTGACGACGGCGGGGACCGAGGCCGCCCGGTCCTGCGACCGCGGGCCGATGAGGGGGTCGATCGGGCCGATGGAACCGAACCCGAACCAGGCCGCTGCGGTGGCCAGCGACAACACCGTCGTCACCCCGGCCAGGGCGGCCGTCCGGCCGGAAGCGCGACGCCGGGACCGGTGCCGCGCGCGGTGGCGGCCATGGCTGGTTCGCGTTTCGGGCACTGTGACGGGCCTCATGGGCAGCGATACTCGCAAAGTCCGGGCCCGCTGGGGGCCTCCGGGCCGACATCCGTCCCAGATGTCCTGACCCGTCCCTCACACATCCGGGAGGGGAACTGATGAACAATCGCACGATGGACGAGACCTCCCCGTACGACAGTGCCCTGCCGGACGACCGCGACCGCGACCCGTCGGGGCGGGCCCGCAACGCCCGGCCGCGCGACGGACTCGGCCGGCCCCTGCCGTACGGGGCGCCCGGCGTGGAGCGGCAGCCCGAGGGCGTGCCGCGCTCCCCCGGGCAGTCGCTGGCCGAGGCGCAGCGACTGCTCGACGCGGGGCTGCCGTTCCACGCCCATGAGGTGCTGGAGGACGCGTGGAAGGCGGCCGACGAGCCGCAGCGGGCGCTGTGGCGCGCCCTGGCACAGCTCGCCGTGGGGCTCACCCACGCGCTGCGCGGCAACGCGTCGGGCGCGGCGACCCTGTTGCGCAGGGGCGCTGACGGCATCGAGCCGTACCGGGACGCCGCGCCGTACGGGATCGACATCGCGGGCCTCGTCGGCTGGGCCCGCGAGCTGGCGGACCGTCCCGGTGCGGCGCAGGGCGCCCCGGCTCCCCGGCTGGTGGTGGAAGAAGGCCTGTAACGCGTTTGGACGCCCGGCCCAAGTACAGATGTAAGACATCGCTCATCTGTTCAAGGAGTCGCCCGTGCAAGCGAAGCATTCGATACCGCCACCTGGCCGCGCTGCCGGCTCTTCTCAGAACGCTCACACAGCGCTCTCACAGGACTCTCACACTGGCTCGGGATGATCAGGTCAACCGGGGCGACGAGAGAGGGCCCGCCGTATGAAAAAGCGTCTGCAGCCCATGCGCGGAACGGTTCATACCCTGTCCCGTCTGCTGGGCAGGACCGGTGTCCTGGTCGTGGCCTGGCTGACCGTCACGGTCGCGGGGACCGGAGTGGTCGTCGCGACGGGCGAGTCGCCGTTCGCGGCCTCCGAAGCGGTGAGTGGGCCCGCTGTGTTCGCCGGGCTTCCCGGGGTGTCGAACACCGTGCACGCGACGGCGAGCATCAAGCAGGTCGGAGCGCTCTTCGACGGCGGGCTGTCCGGCGGCCACTACTGCACGGCGAGCGTGGTGCAGAGCGCCGGCAAGAACGTCGTCGTGACCGCGGCGCACTGCCTGTCCGGGGGTACCGGCGACACGGTCTTCGTACCGGGTTACCACGACGGCGAAGCACCGTACGGTGTCTGGCCGCTGGAGAGCGTGACGCTCGCCCCGGGGTGGACGAGCGGCGCGGACCAGGACCTGGACGTGGCGTTCGCCGAGGTGGCGCCTGTGAACGGCCGTGAGATCCAGGACGTGGTCGGCGGCTACACGATCGGCACCAGCGGTAGCGGCGACAACGACGGGACGACGGCCACCACCGTACGGATCACCGGCTACCCGTCCACCGCGGACGCACCGCTCACCTGCTACAACGACGCCACGGCGTACACCGCCGACCAACTGCGGATCGCCTGCAGCGACTACACGGGCGGGACCAGCGGTAGCCCCTGGGTCACCGGCCTGGACCCGGACACCGGTACCGGGACGGTCATCGGTGTCATCGGCGGCTACGAGGAGGGCGGCGACACTCCGGACGTCTCGTACAGCCCGGCCTTCGACAGCGTGATCGGTTCCCTTTACGAGCAGGCCGTCGCGGCCTCGCAGTAGATCGGTTCGATGGAAAAGATGCTTGCGCGAAATCGAATCACCCACCGGCGCCGGAGCGCAGGGTCCGCGCGTGTAGACGTCGGCCCCGGGACCCGGAGTTGGCCGCGGATCCCGGGGCCGACGCTGTCACACCCTCACCCGCCCCGACGGCGGGTGAAGGGCCCGACCCAGCAGGCGGCGCAACCTGGTGGGTCGGGCTGGTCGTTGGCCTGGTCCCATCTTCAATGCCCGGTCTTGAGCGGGGCTCGTGACGGGCTGTAGCACGGCCACGAGCGACGAGGCCCCTGCCGGTGCCCGGGGAAGGGCCGGCGGGGGCCTCGCGTTCGATGGGCCGCTGTCAGCCGCGCAGCAGGAAGTCGTACACCGCCTGGCGTCCGGCGTCGCTGGTGGCCCGGCTCTGCACGGAGTGCGCCGCTCCGGGCACGATCACGACCTGGCCGAGCGGCGCCATCTTCGCCTCCTGGCGGAGCCATTCCATCGGGGTGGACACGTCCCGGTCGCCGCCGAGCAGCAGCACCGGCACCCGGGGCAGTTTCCGGTGCCGGGGCGGGGCCGCCGGCACGGGTTCGCGCGGCCAGTCCAGGCAGCTGAGGATGAAGCCGTTACGGGTGGCGGTGGCCGCGTCGAAGGGCCAGGTGCGGGCCGGTGCGAGCTTGCGCTCGACCCGGTCCAGCGTCGCGGCCCGGCCGTCGACCGGAGTGTCGGACGTACCCCACGGGTAGCGGTAGTCGGCGCACAGCGTGCTGGCGTGCAGACCCTGGCTGAGTTGCTCGGCCGTGGCCGCCGACCCTTCCCGGGTGCCGTCGATGTACCCCTGCAAGGTCTGCGGCTGGCCTGCCGCCGCCAGGTGCAGCGCCTCGGGGACGCCCTTGAAGTCGGGGTCGACGAACTCGTAGGTGGTGATCATGTCCAGGACGGCGGGCCCGTTGTGGTAGGTCCGCACCACCTGGGCGAGGTCACGGGCCGGGTCGGTGGTGCACGCGGTGGCCGCGCAGGCGGCGCGCAGCACCCGGGCGGTGGCGGTGAGGGTGGTCAGGTCCGGCAGGTTGTCGCCCTGCTGCGGCACCACCGAGTCCAGCACCAGCCGGTTGACCCGGTCCGGGTGCGCCAGTGCGTACCGTTCGGCGACGAAGGTGCCGTAGGAGACGCCGTCCAGGGTGATCCTGCGGGCGCCCAGCGCCTGCCGCAGCAGGTCCAGGTCGCCGACGGTGTCGGCGGTGCTGAAGTAGCGCCGGTCGGGGCCGATGGCGGCCGCGCAGTCCTTGACGGCCTGGGGAGTGGGCGGCGTCAGGTCGGAGGATCCCATCTCCTTCTGGAGTTGCGGGCATTGGAGCGCGCCCGCGCCGGTGCCCCGCTGGTCGATCATGATCATCCGGTACTGGCCGAGTACGGGCGCCATGATGCCCGCGATCCTGGTCATGAGGGGCACGCCCGGCTGTCCCGGTCCTCCGGCGAGAAAGATCAGATCGCCCTTGGGTGCCCGGGTGTTGCCGGTCATGGCCACGCTGAGCGCCAGGGTGCCATGGGTGCGCCCGGAGTGGTCGAGCGGGACGGCGAGGGTGGCGCAGGTGAATTTCTCCTGCCCCGGGCACGGCGCCTGCCCGGTGAGGTGACCCGTGCGCTGGGGCGCGGTGGCAGGCGCCCCGGCGGGAACGGCCGTGGGGGCCGCCCCTGCTGTGAGCGCGCCGGCGGCCGCCAGGGCCACCAGCCCCGTCATCGTCCGTCTGCGGAACCGCACTGCGACCATGGACCCGTCCCCAATCCCCGTTGTTCCGCCGTTTTGTACGGCTGAACGGGGGCGCGCCGCCCGGACTCCCCCGTCCGTCCGACGGTGCGCCCCCGCACCGCACAGGCTGCTATGTGCCCCGCCGTACCGCGAGCGTTTGTGCCAGGATTCGATGAGGTTCAAAGGGTGAGCGGGCCGCGGGGCCCCGGGGGAGAGCATGATCCGACTGGCAGTGGACTCCACCGGGCTGGCCAGGTCCCGGTTCGCCGTCTCACCGCTGATCGAGGCGGCCGGCACCCTGATGCCGTGGGGAGTGCGGGGACCGCTGAGCGCGGACCCCTGGGTGTACCGGGCCCGGCGGCTGCTGCGCCGGGAGGACCTGCCGCTGCTGACCGCGCTCGCGGTGGACCGGGCCGGTTATCTGCCGGACTTCCTGACTCCGTATCCGAGTGTCCCCTCCCCCGATGTCGCCGACGAGTTGGAGCAGGTGCGCACCACCCCGCCGGAGCGGGTCGTCGCCGAAATGGAGGCGGTGCGGGTCGGCCGCCCCGCGAACGGGCTGGCGGGACGGGAACTGCCGGACGTGGTGCGCGAGACGCTGGACCGCGGCGGCCGGTATCTGGCCGAGCGCGCCGCGGACGAGCTGGGCCGCTACTGGGAGAGCGGCTTCGCGGCCCACTGGCCGCAGGCCCGGGCGGTACTGGAGGCCGAGGTCGACCAGCGGGCCCTGACCCTGGCCCGCTACGGCGCCGCCCGCCTCTTCGACTCGCTGCATCCGTCGATCCGCTGGGACGGCGGAACCCTCCGCGTCGACAGCCGCTTCGAGGTGACCCTGCCCGTGCCGATGGTGCTGCTCGTGCCGTCCCTGGTGGCCTACGCGATCGGCGTCTCCATCGACCCGGTCCGGGGGGTGCCGCTCCGGCCGCCGGCGCTGATCTACCCGGCGCGGCCGCCGGCGGCGGACGGGGCGCCGCCGAGCGCCGAACTGGCCCGGCTGCTGGGCCCGACCCGCGCCGATCTGCTCGCCTCGCTCGACCGGCCGGCGACCACCACGGCGCTGGCCGCCACCCGCTTCCTCAGTCCCGCGACGGTCTCGTACCACCTGGGTGTCCTGCGCAGGGCAGGGCTGGTCAGCAGCACGCGGTCGGGCCGGGAAGTGCTGTATCTGCGCACTCCGCAGGGCGGGCGGCTGCTGTCCTCCCCGCCGGGGTAGCCCTCAGCCCTGCTCGGCCGGTGCGGTCAGCAGGCCCAGCGCGGTCAGGTCGTCGACGGGCTCGTGGACGCTGCAGGAGCCGACGGACGTGAAGGCGGAGCGCACCCGCGCGACGCCTTCGGCGCCGAGCCGCTCGACGCGGTCACGGACCGTGCCGGCCGTCCGCTCGGCGAGCAGCGCCGCCACCGCGTCGCTGCCGGCCCCGTCCAGCGCCGCTTCGGTGGCCAGCAGGACGTTGAGGAACCCGTGGTGCTCGAAGCCGGTCGCGGGGTCGGTGTGCCGCAGGGCGTGGTGCAGTCCCGCGGTGCATTTGAAGGCCAGTCCGCGGCTCGCGCAGGTGATGATCGCCCCGGCCAGTTCCGCCTCGCCGGGGAACGCCGCGGCGGCGGTGCCGCCGGTGCGCAGTTTGGCGTGGTGCCGGCTCGCCGCGAGGGCGTCGGCCACGTCCGGGCCGAGGGCGCCGCGCGGTACCTCCACATGGGCGGTGACGTCCGCGGGCAGCTCGCGGTCGAGGACGGCGAGCGCCGCACCGATCGCGGCGCCGTCGGGCAGCGCGATCTCCACGGCCGCGAGACGGGCGCCGGACACCTTCGCGAGCAGGTCCAGCGCGGGCGGCAGGGCCGGGGTGCCGCCGGGCACGGTCAGGCCGATGCCGATGACGTCGTCGCCGGGGAGCGCCGCGATGGCGGCGGCGAGCTCGCCGAGCCGGGGGGCCGGGAAGACGAAGGGGCCGACGAGGTCCGCGAACCACGCCGTCCGGTGGCCGAGGTGCGCGGGCAGCGCCCGCGGCAGCGGTACGTCCCCGGGCGGGAACAGTGCGGCGTCGTCGATCAGTCCGGACCAGGCGGTGTTCATGAAGCGGCCTTCCCTTGGGGTGGCGCTGCCGCCACCCGCGTGGAGGGGACCGGTTCGCCCGGTCCCCTCCACGGATCTCAGCGGGTCAGCTCACCTTTCGTCAATCCTTCAGGAGATTGAAGTTACTGGTGGTGACCGCTCCCTTCTTGATCTTCACGGTGGTGGTGGTCGGCTGGTAGCCGTCCTTGGCGATGATCAGGGTGAGCGGGTTGTTGCGGACGTCGAGCCACAGGGCGTACGTACCGTCCGTGCCCGTCTTGAGCGTGTAGTGCGTCGCCCAGGTGTTGATCTGGACGGTCGCACCCGCCAGCGGCGTGCCGGCGCCGGTCACCGTACCGGTGATCTTGCCCCAGGTGGCCGGGGGCTTGACGGTGAACGTGACACCGATCGGGTCCAGCCGGTAAGGGGTGTCACTGGTCAGCGCCAGCGAGGCGTGGAACGTGCCGGGCTGGGTGACCTCCGGGACCGACGCGTCCAGCGTGACGGTGAACGAGACCGTCGCGCCGGCCGCCACGGTCAGCTTGTCCGTGCTCTCGCTCAGCCAGCTGACGTCGGCGCTGTCCGACTGGTCGTAGCCGGGCAGCAGCTCAGCCGTCTTGACGGGCGTCTGGCCCGCCAGGCCGCCGATCGCGTAGAAGCCCGGTCCCGCGCCGCCGCGGTAGACCGACGCGTTGGCGTTGGGCAGTGCGCTCCAGGTGTTGTCGGCCGGGTTGTAGGCCCACGCCTGGTTGGTGATGGCCGCACCGCTGTTGATGGCGCCGCCGGCGATCAGCAGCAGGCCGTTGGCGGAGGTGTACGACGTGCCCCACTGGTCGGTGGGCTGGTCGGCGATCGGCGACCAGGCGTTCGTGGCCGGGTCGTAGACGTAGCCGTGCTTGACGGTGCCCGCGTCGGTGGTCCCGCCGGAGCAGTACAGCTTGCCGCTGATGGCGCCGCACGCCTCCCAGGAGATGGCCTCCGGGTAGGCGGCCGCTGCGGACCAGCTGTTGGACGCCGCGTTGTAGACCGACACGTCGGTCGTGCCGCAGGCGGTCGCGGTGCAGCCGCCGACGACGTACAGCTTGTCGTTGACGACGGCGCTGCCCGAGCCGGCGTACGGCTTGGGGGTCGCCGCGCCGGTGGACCAGGTGTTGGCCGCGGTGTCGTAGATCTCCAGCTTGGCGTCCGGAGCGCCGGAGGCTCCCCAGCCGCCCGCGATGTAGAACTTGCCGCCGATGACTCCGTGGGCGGGTGCCTCACGGGTGTCGGCCGCGGCGGCCTTCTTGGTCCAGGTGCCCGCGGTCGTGTCGTAGGCGTACAGGTCGCTGGTGTCCGCGGCCCCGGTGAAGCCGAAGCCCGAGTAGACGGTGCCGTTGGCGACGCCCACGGCGTTGTCGCCCGTGGTCACCGGCAGGTCGGCGATCGTCTGCCAGGCGGTGCCGGCCGCACCCTGCGCCGCGGGGGTGACCCGGGGCGCCTTGTCCGACGTGAGCGCCAGCTTGGACGTGCTGGTCTTCACGAGGTTCAGCGGGGCTCCGCCGGTCTTCGCGATGACGAAGTCACCCGCGGTCTCGCCGACGTTCAGGGTGGCGGGAGCGGTGCCGGTGTTCTTCACCGTCACCTTCTGGGTGGCGGTGCCGCCCCAGGCGGCCGTCTTGCTGATGGCGCCGGGAGTGACCTGCAGCCGGCCCGCCTTGAGCGCGAGGTCGGCGCGGACGGTGCCGTCCGGCGGCACGTTCGCGGTGGCACTGGCCTTGGAGTAGCCGGCGGCCGCTGCCGCGAAGGGGTGCTTTCCGGTCAGGTGCGAGAACACCCAGTAGAAGCCGTCACCGAGCGCCGCGTCGTCCGGGGTCGCCGCGGTCGTGGTCTTCTCCGCGGGGGCGTCGGCGCTGGTCACCGTCGCACCGTTGACACCGGTGTGGGTGTTGGCGTCCGTCACGTTGCCGACCACCAGGCCGCCGGGGACCGGGTCGTAGGAACGCTGGCCGACGAAGACGTTGTCCAGCTCCCACCAGTAGGCCCAGGTGCCGGAGTAGTGGAAGCGCAGCCGGACGTCGCTCTTGCCCGCGTAGGCGGTCAGCGGCAGGTCCACGTGCTGGGGGCCGAGGAGCGAGGTGGTCGTCTGGTGCCACAGCGTGGTCCAGGTGGTCCCGCCGTCGGCGCTGACGTCCACGTCGGCGGTCGAGTTGGAGTAGCCCTTGTACTCGGTGTCGAAGCCGACCACCGGGGTGGTCTTCCCGGTCAGGTCGAACGACGGGGAGAGCAGCTGGCTGTCCTGGTGCTTGCCGCTGCCGATGTGGTCGCTGTCGATGATGGCGAAGCCGCCGGTGCCACCGGTCTTGTTGGTGCGCTTGCCGGCGTCGTCGAAGCCCCAGCCGCCGGTCGTGCCGTCGGCGTTGGTCACGCTCCAGCCCGCGGGCGCGGTGGTGGTGGAGTCGAACGGTTCGGTCGCGCCGTTGAGGTGGACGGCGTAGCCGGGAGCCTGCGCGGCGATCGCGTCGACCGGGACGGCGACGTTCACGGTCTGGTCGGCGGTGCCGACCGCGACGACCTTGTCGACCGACTGGTAGCCGGTGTAGGCCGCGGTGACGTGCAGGGTGTAGGAGACGCCCTGCGGGAGCGTCAGCTGGTACGCGCCGGTGGCCGGGTCGGTGAACACCGGGCCGCCCGGTACTCCGTTCACGGTGATCTTCGCGTAGAGCGGCCAGCCGTGCCCGGATCCGTCGGCGACCTTGCCGGAGACGGTCTGGCGCGGCACGGCGTCCAGGGCGAACGACTGGGTGACCGTACCGCCGTCGGTCAGGACGACCGAGGCGACGGTCTTCGTGGCGTAGCCGTAGGCGCTCGCCGAGACGTCGTAGCTGCCCGGCGGGATGTCGAGCTTGTAGCCGCCGGCGGCGTCGCTGACGGCGCTGTGGTCACCTGCCTTGACCTGCGCTCCGGCCAGTGGCGCGCCGGTGGCGTGGTCGGTGACCGTACCGGAGATCACGCCGTGCGGTCCGCTGCGGAAGGCGTCGAGGCCGTTCGGGGTGCCGAGGCCGGTCGGGCCGTCGTAGCCGGTGCCCGCGGTGCACAGGTAGGCCGGCGTGCAGGTGCCGTTGATGCCCGTGGTCACGTCGTTGAGCGAACCGGGCTTCGCGTACGGGTACGCGTTCGGGTAGGTGCCGGCGCCGGGGGTGCCGGCCGCGGCGTACACGCCCGCGATGATCGGCGAGGCGGCGCTGGTGCCGCCGTACACCGACCAGCCGGAGGCTCCGTAGGTCTGGTAGACCGCGACACCGGTCAGCGGGTCGGAGACCGCCGAGACGTCCGCCACCGCGCGCTTGGCGCAGGGCGTGTCCGTCTGGAAGGCCGGCTTGGGCTCGTAGAGCGAGCACCCGGAACCGGGCCCGCCGTACGAGTTGTGCCAGACCGACTCCGTCCAGCCACGGCCGCTGCCCGCGTCCCTGGCCAGCGCGGTTCCGCCGACGGAGGTCACGTACTGGGAGGCCGCCGGGTAGCTGACGCCGTAGTCGCTGTCACCCGAGGACGCCACGATGGCCACGCCCGGGTGGTTGTAGTACGGGTCCATCGCCGTGGTCTCCGACGGGTCCTCGCCGCTGCCGGGCGTGGAGTCGTAGCCCGTGCCGTACGAGTTGGAGACGTACTTGGCGCCGAGTGCGACCGCCTGGTCCACCGCCGCGCCGAGGTTCTCGAAGCTGGGGTCGTCCGCCTCGACCAGCAGGATGTGGGCGTTGGGGGCGGCCGCCGACACCATGTCGACGTCCAGCGAGATCTCACCCGCCCAGCCGGGGTCGGGAGCCGGGTAGTCGGTGCCGCCGCGCTGACTGACCTTCTTGAAGCAGCCGTTGGCGGTGGTGCAGGCCGGGAGTCCGTACTGCGCCCGGTAGACCGCGAGGTCGGCCTCCGCGGTCGGGTTGTCGTAGGCGTCGACGATGGCCACGGTCTGGCCGGCGCCGCCGTCGGCGGGGAGCGCGTAGGCGCTCTGCAGGTCCCCGGGGCCGAAGCCGTTCGGGGTCGCCGCGTTGATCCCGACGGTGCCGCGCAGGTCGGTGCGGCGCAGCGCGAAGCAGCTGAACTGACCGGGCTTGGCGGCGCCGCACTGGGCCGTGACATCGGGCCGGGCGGCGGAGGGGGCGGCCGACGCCGTTGCGGCGGCGGGCAGTTGGAGACCGAGCAGGGCCACGGTGGCAGAGGCGGCGGCGGCGATGACCGACGCCACGCCTCTGCGTCTTCCGGGCCGCCGCTGTATGGGTATACGCAAAGCAGGACTCCTGGAATCTGACCGGAGCCGGCCGGTACAGGGGTCGACCGGCCGACAGCGGGTCCAATGGACCGCTTGCGTATTCCTACGCCTCAGCCGTATCAGCGGAACGTGACAAGGTTGTCGGATACCTGACAGTCATCGACCCGGCATTCGGCGTCACGTTCCTGTCAATCGGACGCCGCGGCTCCGTCTGCGGCCTCGTTCGCGGCCCTGTTCGCCTGCCCACCGGCGGCACCGCCCACCCCGGCGCCCTTCGCCGCGCCCGGCTCGTCGAGCCAGCCGTGCCGGGCCGCGTGCCAGACGAGTTGGACGCGGTTCTCCACGCCCGCCGCACGCTCCATCACCGCGAGATGGCGCTGCACCGTACGGACGGCGACCCCGAGCGCGCGGGCCATCGCCTGGTCGGTGCTGCCGTTCACCAGCATCGCCAGGATCCGCAACTGGACGGCACTGCGCCCACCGGAACCCCGCTCCCGCAACGGCGTACTCGACGCCCACACCGCCTCGAAGAGCGCGACGAGAGCGTCCAGCAGACCACTGGGACGCACCAACAACATGGCCGGGCCCGGCACTTCGACCTCGGGGGCCAGCGGCAGCAGAGCCAGCGACCGGTCGGCGATGCAGAGCCGCATCGGCAGGCTCTGCGCCACCCGGACCTCCTCGCAGGCCGCTCGCCTGCCGCCCGCGCCGCCCAGGGCGCCGGGGGTCTCCAACGCCGTCCGGTCGCGCACCACCCGGTGGCGGACGCCCTCGTCGAGCCGCTCCGCCACGTCCAGCGGGTCGTGCCACTCGCCGTCCGCGGGAAACGGGCCGCGGACGAACGAGGCGACCTCGGTCCGCGCGGAGCGCCGCAGTTGCTCGGCCCACAGGCCGGCCGCGCCGTAGCCCTCCACGACCTGGACGATCTCCTCGGACCGGTACCCCTCGTGCACCCGCTGGTACTCCACCGCCAGCCGGTCCAGCAACTCCCGCCCCTGCCGCAGCTGTTCCTGGGTCCTGGCCACGAGCGGCAGCAGTCCGACCCGCGGTGGCGCCGGATACCAGCGCCCGTCACCGCCGGACCGGGCCAGCCCGCGCGCCCCGAGCTCCGCGCAGACCGCCTCGGCCCGCGTCACCGGCACCCCGAGGTCCCGGGCCAGCCCGGCCGCCGCCACACCGCGCGTGGCCACCAGTAACCCGTAGGCCCGGTCCGCATCGGCGCTCAACCCCAGGGCCTCAAACGGACGTTCGGTCATGATCGGGCACACTAGCCGGAGTCGGCGCGCGGATCCCCCGGAATGCGGGTATGTCACACAGCCGATACGTAGCGTGACGTGCAGGGTCGCCCGCGCACTGCCACCACTTAAGGACCCGCGCGGCCCGACCGGCTACGCGGTGGAGCCCACGGCGTGCGGGCCGCGTACGGTCGCACTGCCGGGAACCGGCTCGGACGGGTCCGCGCCCAGCGCGACGATCCGGTTGCCCTCGCCGACATGCACGATCTTCGGCTTCAGGGCGCGCGCCTCGGCGTCGTCGACCTGGGCGTAGCTGATCAGGATGACCAGATCGCCAGGGTGCACGAGATGCGCCGCGGCCCCGTTGATCCCGATCACACCCGAACCGCGCTCGCCCTCGATGACGTACGTCTCCAGCCGGGCGCCGTTGTCGATGTCGACGATATGGACCAGCTCACCCGGCAGGAGGTCGGCCGCCTCCATGAGGTCGGCGTCGATCGTCACCGAGCCCACGTAGTGCAGGTCGGCCTCGGTCACCCGGGCTCGGTGGATCTTGGACTTGAACATTGTACGCAGCATCGAGGCACTCCTGGACCTAGGCTCCCTGCCTGCGTTTATGCAGGTCAAGGGCAGTTTCTCTACCTTACAACGAGTCGCATGTTCGGTCAGCTTTCGCCTGGTTTTTGAGGACTGATGCTGACTAATTGCTGACTTCCCTGACGGTCCATCAGTCATATCGAAGATCATCCACAGGCAAACGGCGTCCGCCTCGCCGAGGCGAGGTCAGCCTACGCAACCACCAACCAGGACGCGATCAGGGCCACCCAAACAGTAAGCCGTCGACTCCTTTGCGCGAGGCGACGCATCCTCCCAAACCTCGACATGTCGTTCTTTATCAATCGCCGCGGAGTGAGCCGTCGACTACGGCCCGAGCGGCGCAGCAACATAGCGGCACTTCGCCGGTTAGCCAAACCGGCGATTCTCCGGATTATTTCCGCTGTCCGCGAGAGGCACCTGGCGGTGGCAATCAGCAGGCGCTCACAGCACGCGTGAACAAGCGAACGAATCAACCGCAGATCCACTGACCCGTCCGACCAGAACCCCGGGAAGATATCTTGCTCGAATCCTCGCCCATAGTCCCTAGTCGCCGTGAGGCCATGACCTGCCCGGCACACGAACGTCGCCCTGTCGAGCCGGTGCTTCTGGACACAGCCGAGGTCGCGATGATGCTCAATATGTCCACCAGCTGGGTCTACAAGGAAGCTTCGAAGCTCGGCTTGAAGGGGTACAAGCTCGGCCGTGGCCGGAATGCCAAGGTCCTCTACAAGAGGACTGAGGTCTTTAAGTGGCTGGAGCACCAAAAGATCCATTGACCGGGTACATCGGGCGCGTCGAGGCAAGGAGCGTAGGAAAGTCATTGGGATCCCCCGGCACCCCGCGACTACTGATCATCGTGGACGAGGCCGGCGGCAATACCCGCGGCATCGGCGCTGGTACGAACAACCTCCTGACCGGCAACAGCCGAATGCTGGCCATCTGCAACCCAGGGTCCTTCGCAAGATCGTGATCGGTCCGGTTTTGTCAGGTGAGGCCGAGGGTCTGGACGGGGCGGCGGTAGTCGCGGGCGGTGTGTCGTAGGGCGGCGGCGATGTTGGTGTGGCCGTCCTGGCG
>NZ_JAAGLX010000240.1:0-389 GCF_010548325.1 Streptomyces sp. SID13666
CGATGACCTGCTGCACATCAGTGTCGGGCGTCAGCCAGGGCACGGTGCGCACCGGTTCGGCGAAACCCAGGGTGTCATGTACCAGGGCGGCCGTTTGCTGGGCACGGACGTAAGGGCTGGCGATGATCGCCTGCAACGGCTGCCCCAGCAGGCGGGCGGCGCTGTGCAGCACCTGCTCGCGGCCATGGGCGGTCAGCCGGCGCTCGGCATCGCTGCTGGCCCGCGACTCCGCTTCGCCGTGGGGCAGCACCCACAGCTTCACAGCTTGGGCTCCTCATCACGCACCGGGTGCGGGGCCGGGGCTACGGCGTGCGGCGCCTCGCCTTCCGGGGCACGCGGTGCCGGCCAGTCGGCGAACGGCCAGGGTTTCTGGTCACTGTGGAAACTGC
>NZ_JAAGLX010000241.1:0-388 GCF_010548325.1 Streptomyces sp. SID13666
CCAGGGTCTTCTTCTCCTCGACGGTCTTGAAGCCGCCCTGCGGCTTCTTGCCCTCGTTCTCCTCGGCGTCACCCGGCTTCGGGGTGGCGCTCGCGCCGATCACGGTGAAGTCGTAGAAGGCGTACGCCTCGGTGGCGCAGTTCTCCTCCTCGTTCACGTAGCCGGTGAACCCGAACGCGTAGCCGGCGCCCAGCGGGGCGTCCTTGGCGACGGTCATGCGGAGCTTGATGTCGACCGTCTGGCCGGCCTTGAGGGTGGTCTCACCGAAGGCGACACCGATGCCGGACGGGACCCACTGCTTCGCCTCGGGGTCGTAGAACGCCAGGTCGATCTTGGAGATGAGGCTGCCGTCCTCCAGCCACAGGTCGTCGTTCTCGTTGGCGATCAT
>NZ_JAAGLX010000242.1:0-388 GCF_010548325.1 Streptomyces sp. SID13666
CCCGATCGCGGTCACAGCCTTCTCACGCGAGGTGCGGGTCTGGGACCTGAATACCATGCGTCCGGTCGGGGAGCCCCTGTGCGGTGTGGACCACAGCCTGGTTTCCGCGAACATCGTTCCGACCTTGGGGCGCGGAGTGGCGGTGGTGACCGGCAGCGTCGATGGCAGCGTACGCGTCCATTACCTTGAAGACGGACGACAGATCGCTCCGCACATCCCTACGACCGAAGTCACGCTTTTCCACGCCGCGAGTGCTCGTCTGGGGGATGACACCGTGGTAGTGACCAGCAGTTGGAAGGAGGCGAATGTCTGGAGTCTGGCACCCGATCGGCGTCTCGGGAAGCGGTTCGGTACCTCGTGGGGGGCGTGTCTTCACACTATGGACGGT
>NZ_JAAGLX010000243.1:0-388 GCF_010548325.1 Streptomyces sp. SID13666
GGGGATGTCCAGGGTGAGCTGGTCCGGCGTGAGGGTTACCGTGCCGGGCTGGGCCACGGTCAGTTTGCCCCGCAGGTCCGGTATGGGGATCTCGCCCTTGGAGGGCACGGGCGGGGTGGAGGCCGGTGCGCTGAGGGTCAGTGGGGCCTGGCCTGAGACCAGTACCCGGGCCGAGGGGACGACACTGTTCGCGGGGAGTGCGACGGGACCGTTGGCCGGCCCTTTGTTCGCGAGACTCAAAGTGACGTCCACGGCCTCGCCCGCCGCCGCCGTTGCCGGGGCGGTGAGGGTGGCCGTCGTCGTGAACAGCGAATGGGAAGAGCCGAAGACACAGTCGTAGG
The DNA here is from genome assembly GCF_010548325.1 of Streptomyces sp. SID13666. Classification (NCBI taxonomy): domain Bacteria; kingdom Bacillati; phylum Actinomycetota; class Actinomycetes; order Kitasatosporales; family Streptomycetaceae; genus Streptomyces; species Streptomyces sp. SID13666. The sequence goes on from NZ_JAAGLX010000243.1 coordinate 342, forward strand.
TGACGGGCGCACTGCCGGCCTGTGCGGTGGTGGCGGCGAGGACCAGG
>NZ_JAAGLX010000244.1:0-387 GCF_010548325.1 Streptomyces sp. SID13666
CTGGCGGAGTTCCTGAAGGGGCCGACTGCCGGCTGAGGAAGGAAGCCAGCCGGGCGGCGACCGCGCGAGGAACCGGCCGGCCCCCGAGCTCCGGGTGCCGGCGCCTGGGACACGGAAGGGTCCGACAGCACGCTCCTTAGTAGTGCTCTGTACACCGCGGGCAGCGGCCCCGGGCAGACTCTCGCCGCGCTGCCACCCCTGGCCGTCATCGAGGCGCACGTGGGTGTCTGCCCGGTCGGCCGGACGACGTTCGAGGAGATCACCCGCGAGGAGCCCGGTCAGCAGATCCTCCTGGACCGGGTACTGGACCTGATGCTCATCACCGCCCTGCGCGCCTGGTTCACCCGCCCCGGCGCCCAGGTCCCCGCCTGGTACCGGGCGCACGGC
>NZ_JAAGLX010000245.1:0-387 GCF_010548325.1 Streptomyces sp. SID13666
ACGAGTTGTACCAGCAGGTGGCCGAGGTGTTGTACGACACCGGCCTGGACCCGGACATGCTGGAGCTGGAGGTGACCGAGAGCGCGGTGATGGAAGATCCGGACGTGGCGCTGGAGCAGTTGCATCGCCTGCGTGAGCTGGGGGTGACCCTGGCTATCGACGACTTCGGTACCGGATATTCATCGTTGCTGCGGCTCAAGCGCTTGCCGGTGCAGAAGCTGAAGATCGACCAGGGTTTCGTTGCCGGGTTGCCGCTGGATGAGGACGACATCGCGATCGTCCGGGTGATCATCGCCCTGGCCCGCAGCATGGGCATGCAGGTGCATGCCGAGGGCATCGAGCAGGCGGAGCAGGCCAGCTCCCTGTTGCAGGAGCTGTGTCAACTGG
>NZ_JAAGLX010000246.1:0-386 GCF_010548325.1 Streptomyces sp. SID13666
ACCCTCATGAATTGTTCGCCCTTCGAATGCGATCGCCTGATTGACAGTCGCTCACGCTAGCGACCGCACATTAGACAAACGCACCAACTCGGACGCGCACATGAATCATTAAGGTCGACTTAAGGTTTTCTTATGCATCGACCATCCTGGAGGAGTGGTTGAAATATGGTCAAGAAAACAAAAACGCCTCTGAGCTGCGAAGACGGGGCCTGCTGAAAATCTGGCACGAAATGTGGAATTATGAAATCGGCTGCCACAAAGGGCGGAAAATCTACCGCTCCGTCTTCTACCATCGTCTGACGCCGAGCTTTCCGGTGGTTCCGAGGTCGAGGTGTGGGGTCACCGTCACCGGGTCACCGCCTGCTCTTGCCCGCACTCGTACATAT
>NZ_JAAGLX010000247.1:0-383 GCF_010548325.1 Streptomyces sp. SID13666
CGTTGCGCAGCGAGCAGCCGCACACGCGGATGTCGCCGTGTTGCAGGTCGTACAGCCGGGTGAGCAGGGCGATCAAGGTCGACTTGCCCGCGCCGTTGGGGCCCAGCAAGGCGGCGAAGCGCCCGGGAGCCAGGCTGAAACCGACCTGCCTTAGCGCCTCGCGCTGGCCGTAGGCAAAGCTCACGTCACTGACTTCGAGGGTATTCATGGCGTCACCACCACGCCCCAGGGGTAGCGGCCGACCTTCACTGACTTGAGCACCTTGAGGTTTTTTGCATCGATCACCGAAACGTCGCCGCTGACTCCGTTGGTGGCCAGCAACTGGCTCTGGTCCGGGGTGAACGCAAGTTGCCAGACCCGCTCGCCCACCAGCAGGTAGTCGA
>NZ_JAAGLX010000248.1:0-382 GCF_010548325.1 Streptomyces sp. SID13666
GAAAAACTGCTCAAAAAACGGATCGCCTGCAAATGGTGATGCCTGCTGCTGCACCTGACGCGCGGCGTAGACGTTAACGACTGCAGGCGCTGTTTCCTTCACCAGAGGCGCGAAGGAAAGCTGCATATCGCCACGGCTTAGAGGGATCTGTTTGCCCTGAGCTGGAACGGCTGTTTCCTGCGCGATCGCAGGCAAAGTGACTGTGCTGATCGACGCGATAAGCAGACCCGCAATTCCATAACGCCGCCAATTCATTCGCAAACTCCAGTTTTCCTCATCTCGCATCCGATTCCTCGGAGCCAATATCGGCAATATGGAGCTAACAAGGCCAAGTATAAAGGGCTGGAATATGGCAAAGCGCATTACAGCTTCGTAATGAATT
>NZ_JAAGLX010000249.1:0-382 GCF_010548325.1 Streptomyces sp. SID13666
GGGTCGGATACCCATCTGCCGGCCACCCCAGCCCCTGCTGGGCATTGCGGATCGCCTTGCGGGTATTGGCGCCAATGATGCCATCGGCATTACCGGCTTCGTGCCCGTTGCTGTTCAGCAGGTTCTGCAGCTCCATGCGCTCGCTGCGGCTGAGTGGCAGGTCTTCTTTCGGCCAGCTGCCGGCAATGAAGCCCCAGCCGGTGAAGCGATCACCCAGCAGGCTCACCGCCAGCGCGTAGGACGACGAGTTGTTGTACTTGAGGATGGCGCGGAAGTTGTCCAGTACCAGGAACGCCGGGCCACGCGCGCCCGCAGGCAGCAGCAGGGCGGCAGACAGCTGGTTGCTGCCCACTGGCAGTTGGGTACCGGCAGGCAGTTTCAC
>NZ_JAAGLX010000024.1:0-130360 GCF_010548325.1 Streptomyces sp. SID13666
CCGGAGCGCCGTCAGCGCCCGCGGCACCCGGCGCACCCGCGGCACCCGGAGCGCCGTCAGCGCCCGCGGCACCCGTGGCACCCGGAGCACCGGGGGCGCCAGGAGCACCCGCAGCGCCCGCAGCGCCGTCAGCACCGGGCGGGCCGGCGGGGCCGGGCTGACCGGGGTCACCCTGCGGTCCCTGCGGGCCGGGGGGTCCCTGCGGTCCGGGGGGACCCGTCTCAGGGCCGCCCTCGTGGTCGCAGCCGTAGCTGTTGTCGCACGCTGCGACAGCCCCCTTGGTCCCGGCGGAAGACAGACCGTGTCCGGTCGCCGCGCTGGCCGACCCGACGGACGCGGTGCCCGCGAAGAGGACGGTCACGATGCTCACTCCGCCGGCCAGACCCCACAGCCGTTGACGACGTGCGCGACTGGATATGGCGTGCCTCGATCGTTCGCTCATCAGCTCACCTTTGTGAGAGAAGGGAAGGGAGTCGCCCACGGGTTCCGGAGCGACCGAGGCCCATCCTTACCTTCCGTCATCGATCCCGCACTTTGAGTAACCCACCGGAGTCAAAACCGATCGCTTCCGCCGGCGTCGCCGCGTTAGCGTCGCACCATGCCTGAACTGCGTACCGACCGCCTCCTGCTCCGCCGCTGGCGGGAATCCGACCTCGCGCCGTGGGCGGAGATGAACGCCGATCCCGAGGTCCGGGAGCACCTGGGCGAGTTGCTCACCCCCGAACAGAGCGCGGCCTCGGTGGCCCGCTTCGAGAAGGGGTTCGAGGAGCGGGGCTACGGCTGGTTCGCGGTCGAGGTGGCGGACACCGGCCGATTCATCGGTTTCGCCGGGCTGGACCCGGTCGACGAGGGCTTCGCCTTCACCGGGGTGGAGATCGGCTGGCGGCTGTCCCGGCCGGCCTGGGGTCACGGCTACGCCACCGAAGCCGCCCTGGCCGTCCTGGACTTCGGCTTCAGGACCCTCGCCCTGCCGGAGATCCTCGCGGTGACCACCGCCACCAACGTGCGCTCCCAGGCGGTGATGCGCCGGATCGGCATGACCAGCGACCCGGCCGACGACTTCGACGATCCGGACTTCCCCGAAGGCCCGCTGCGCCGGAATGTACTGTTCCGGATCCATCCGTAACGCCATGGTCCGGTCCGATTCGGCCGGATCCGGTCGGGACCGGGCCGGATCCGGACGTCCCGGTAGGTAGGGGACCCCTGAAAGTGCCCCGGGCACCCCGCCGACGGCATCCCGCGACGGCGGACTTCTATGCTGGCCCCATGAGCGTCCACCCTCACTTCACCCGTGCCCACACCGATGACCTGGTGGCCTTTGTGCAGGCCAGCCCGTCGCCCTACCACGCCGTGGCGAGCGCTGCGGAACGGCTGGAGAAGGCCGGGTTCCGGCAGGTCCAGGAGACCGAGTCCTGGGACGGTGAGAAGGGCGGCAAGTACGTGCTGCGCGGCGGCGCGATCATCGCCTGGTACGTCCCCGAGGGTGCACGTCCCGAGACACCGTTCCGGATCATGGGTGCGCACACCGACTCACCGAACCTGCGGGTGAAGCCGCGCCCGGACATGGGCTCGGCCGGCTGGCGGCAGATCGCCGTGGAGCTCTACGGCGGCCCGCTGCTGAACAGCTGGCTCGACCGGGACCTCGGGCTCTCCGGCCGGCTGACGCTGCGCGACGGCACCTCCCGGCTGGTCAACGTCGACCGGCCGCTGCTGCGCGTCCCCCAGCTCGCCATCCACCTGGACCGGGGCGTCAACGACAACGGCCTCACGCTGGACAAGCAGCGGCACATGCAGCCCGTCTGGGGCCTCGGCAAGGTGACCGACGGCGATCTGATCGACTTCCTCGCGGAGGAGGCCGGGGTGACCGGGTCCGAGGTCACCGGCTGGGACGTGATGGCGCACGACGTGCAGCCGCCCGCCTACCTGGGCCGCGACCGCGAGCTGCTGGCGTCGCCCCGGATGGACAACCTGCTGTCCGTGCACGCCGCGACGTCCGCTCTGGCGGCCGTCGCCGGCCAGGACCTCGCGTACATCCCCGTCCTCGCCGCCTTCGACCACGAGGAGAACGGCAGCGAGTCCGACACCGGCGCGCAGGGCCCCCTGCTCGGCAACGTCCTGGAGCGGTCCGTGCACGCGCGCGGCGGCGACTACGAGCACCGGCAGCGCGCGCTGGCCGGCACGGTCTGCGTCTCGTCCGACTCCGGTCACGCGGTGCACCCCAACTACGTCGAGCGCCACGACCCCACGCACCACCCGCGGGCCAACGGCGGTCCCATCCTCAAGACCAACGTCAACCAGCGGTACGCCACCGATGGTTCGGGGCGCGGCATCTTCACCGCCGCCTGCGAGCGGGTCGGGGTGCCGTTCCAGCACTTCGTGTCCAACAACTCGATGCCGTGCGGCACGACGATCGGTCCGATCACCGCGGCCCGGCACGGCATCACGACGGTCGACGTCGGTGTGGCGATCCTGTCGATGCACTCCGCCCGCGAGCTGAGCGGCGCGGACGACCCGCACCTGCTGGCGAGCGCGCTGAAGTCCTTCATCGAGAGCTGACGGCGGGTCCGGCGGTGCCCCGCCAACTCCGCTGCCGCGCATGGCCGTTCCGGTCGGGGGTAGACGCCCCCTCGGAACCAACCGGATCGGAACCGACCGGAACGGCCAACGCACGACGGAGGCGGACATCATGGGCATCGGCGGCTGCATCGCACTGATCGCGATCGGCGCGATCCTCACTTTCGCGACCGACTGGCACATGTCGGGCGTCAATGTCGACCTGGTGGGCCTGATCATGATGGCCGTCGGGGCGATCGGCGTCGCGGCCTACGTGAGCATCTTCAAGCGGCGCCGGCTGCAGACCGTACGGGGCGGCGTGGAGCCGATGGTCGAGGAGCGCCGCTACTACGAGTGACGACCGGCGGGGCCGTGCTCCGGCCCCGCCGACGCCACTCCCTCACTCGCCCGGCTCGTCCATCCCTGCCAGCACCAGCGCCAGCCGGCCCGCGCCGGCGGCGGTCAGCCGGACCGGGACGCCCCAGTCCTGCTGGTGCATATGGCAGGCCGGGTACTCGTTGTCGGGGTCGTCGTCGCACGAGGCGGCCATCGCCGACACATGCAGGACGCCCTCCGCGACCTCGGGATTCAGCACCAGGTCCCGGCCCAGGTCGGTGCCCTTCCCCTCGCCCTCCAGCAGGAGTTCCGGCGGGGTCGAGCTGACCAGCAGCCGCGTCGAGGGGCCGTAGCGCTCGTCGCGCTTCTGTCCGGCGGGCGCGGTGAAGACCACGTCGAGACGGAACGGCCCCGCGGCCACCTCCGTCGCCGGCCGCTGCGTACGGTGCGCGGCCGACTCCACCCGCACCGCCTCCTCGGGCAGCCTCAGCCGGGTGAGCCGGTGCCGGGCCGACTCGACCACGATGACGTCCCCGCCCACCAGCACCGCGTCGGACGGCTCCCGCAGATCGGTCGCGAGCGTCGTCACCTCGCCGGTCTCCGGGTCGAAGCGGCGCAGCGCGTTGTTGTACGTGTCGCTGATCGCGACCGATCCGTCGGGCAGTGCGGTGACGCCCAACGGGTGCTGCAGCAGCGCCTGTTCCGCGGCGCCGTCCCGGTGCCCGAAGTCGAACAGCCCGGTACCGACGGCGGTCCGCACCACGAAGCCGGCACCGTCGCTCTCGACCCAGCGCACGGCCGACGTCTCCGAGTCCGCGACCCACAAACGGTCCCCCGCGGCCGCCAGCCCCGAAGGCTGCGCGAACCACGCCTCGTCGGCGGGCCCGTCGACCAGCCCCTCGTTGGTCGTACCGGCCGCCACCTCGACGGTCCCGGTCGCCGGGTCGTACGCCCACAGCTGGTGCACACCCGCCATCGCGATCCACACCCGGCCGGCGAACCACGCGACGTCCCACGGCGACGACAGCGCCACCTCATGGGCCGGCCCCGCCGTCGGAAACCCCTGCCACCACTGGCCGCCGGTCCCGGCGAGCGTCGTCACGCCGCCGGTCGCCGGATCCAGCCGCCGCAGCGCGTGGTTCACGGTGTCCGCGACGACGACGGAACCGTCCGGCAGCAGCGCCAGCCCCTGCGGCTCACTGAACCGCGCCACCTCAGGACCGCCGTCCACCAGCCCGCGCTCCCCGTCGCCGAACCGCCGCACGACGGTCTCGCCGTCCGCGCCCAGTTCGACGAGCTGGTGCCGGGTCGTGTCCGAGACGAGAAAACCGCCGTCGGCGAGCGCCAGCGCCTTCCCCGGGAACCGCAGATGCGTCGCCACCGGCTCCGGCGCCACATAGGGCCCGTCGCCCCGCCGCAGCGTCCCCTTGGCGCCGTGCTCCGCCTCCAGCTCCGTGACCAGCGCCTCCAGCGCGTGCGCATGCCCCTCACCCGCGTGCTGTGCGACCACGTACCCCTCGGGGTCGACCACCACCAGCGTCGGCCACGCCCGTACCGCGTACTGCTTCCACGTCCCGAGCTCCGGATCGTCGAGCACCGGATGATGCACCTCGTACCGCTCCACCGCGTCCACGACCGCCTGGTGCTCCGCCTCGTGCACGAACTTCGGCGAGTGCACCCCGATGATCACGACGGTGTCCCGGTGCTTCTCCTCGAGCTCCCGCAGCTCATCGAGCACATGCAGGCAGTTCACACAGCAGAACGTCCAGAAGTCCAGAATGACGATGCGTCCTCGCAGGTCAGCGAGGGTCAGCTGGTGATCACCGGTGTTGAGCCAGCCGCCCTTGCCGATGAGTTCTGGGGCCCGGACGCGCGCACGTGCAGTCATACCCCCATCCAACAGCACGCCCGGGGTAGACATTCCTCCATGAAATACCTCGTGCGGGAGAAGCTGTTCGCGATCGGTGACGACTACTGGATCGAGGACGAACGCGGCGATCGGGCGTTCTACGTCGACGGGAAGGTCCTGCGGATCCGGGAGACGCTGGAGCTGCGGGACGCCCGGGGGGACGAGGTCGCGGTGATCCGGAAGAAGCTGGTGAGCCTGCGGGACACCATGACGGTGGAGCGCGGCGGGGACGTGCTGGTCACCATCCGGAAGAAGCGGCTGACGCTGCTGCGGGACGTGTTCCGGGCGGAGCTGGCCTCGGGGGAGGAGCTGGAGGTCCGCGGGGACATCGTCGACAAGGAGTTCGACATCGAGTACGAGGGGGAGCGGCTCGCGCGGATCTCCCGGAAGTGGTTCCGGATGCGGGACACGTACGCGATCGATGTGGAGCGCGAGGACGCGGACGCGGGGATGCTCATCGCCATCGCGGTGTGCGTGGACCGGATGGTCGACAAGGAGCACGGGGACGACTGAGCCGGTTGAGGGGGAGGGCCTGAGCCCTCCCCCGACCGGGCTACCGCGCGGCGGCCGCCAGCACCGCGTCGGCCATCGCCTGCTCGCCCCGGGCGTTGGGGTGGAACGGGATCGACCGGTTGGTCGGGATGAGGCCCTCGGTCCAGCGGGTGGCGTCGTCGCGGCAGATGTCACGGTCCGCGCTGGCCGGGTGGTTGTCGACGAAGTCGGCGCCCCCGGCGTCGGCGACACGGGCCAGCATCGCGTTGAGGCTGTTCTCGAAATCGTTCAGGAAGGCCATGTCACCGCCGGTGAACAGCACGCGCGGGCGGCAGGTCCTGGCGTCGTCCGGGATGAGGTTGAGGTAGCCGACGAGCAGCACCCGGGCGCCCGGGGAGCGCTGATGGATCGTCCGGAGCGCGGCGGCGACCTTCGGCTCGGCCGCCCTGATCCGGTCGTCGAGCCCGCTGCCGTAGCTGTTGGCGCAGGGCTTGCCCGACGGGTCGAGCAGGCCCAGGGCGCTGCACTTGACGACGATCCCGGTGAACCCGACGTCGTTGCCGCCGATGGTGAGCGTCACCAGGCCGGTGTCCTTGGTGAGCGCGTCGAACTGGCCCTCGGAGGCGAGGGTGCCGGTGTCCGCTCCCGCGCAGGTGACGTCCGTGAGGACGGCCGACGTGAGGCGCGCGGCCACCAGGTGCGGGTAGTTGTGCGTGGAGCGCATACAGCTCGCGTCCGCCTCGTCCGGCACGCCGGGCGCGGAGGCGGCGGAGTCGCCGAGAGCGGCGTAGCGGACGGACGGCGGGGGAGCCGACGCCCCAGCGGCGGGTACGCCGATCAGGGCGGCCGCCGCGAGGGCGGTGAGGAGGGCGGCGGCTCGGGACAGGGTCTGGGACACGGAGAGCTTCCTGACGCTGGGCAACACGATCACTACTGTGCGTGATCGTGTTGTCGCGCCGCGTGCGAGTCAAGCACCGCCCCGGCCGCCGCGCGGCGGCCCCGCCCCCACGACGAGCGCGCAGCGACCCCGCTCAGCCGAGGCGGCGGTCCCGCAGTACCGGGAAGTCGTGGCGGGTCTTCGTGACGAGGGCGGGGTCGAGGTCGACGGTGAGGATCTCCTCGCCGGTGCCGGCCTCGGCGACGATGTCGCCCCACGGGTCGACGACCATGCTGTGACCCGCGAGCTCGACACCCGCGTGAGTGCCCGCCGTCCCGCAGGCCAGGACGTAGGTCTGGGACTCGACCGCGCGGGCCCGCGCGAGCAGCCGCCAGTGCTCCCGCCGCTTCGCCGGCCAGCCGGCCGGGATGACCAGCATCTGGGCGCCGGCGTCGACGAGCAGCCGGAACTGCTCGGGGAAGCGCAGGTCGTAACAGGTCGCCAGGCCCAGCACGGTGTCCGGGAGGGCGACCGTGACGATCTCCTCGCCGGGCGCCATCAGCGCCGCCTCGCCCTGGTCGAAGCCGAACCGGTGGATCTTGCGGTAGGTGTGCCGCAGCTCCCCGTCGGGCCCGAAGACGAGCGAGGTGTTGTAGAGCGGCCCGTCAGGGTCGCGCTCGACGATGGAACCGGCGTGCAGCCAGACTCCCGCGTCCCGCGCCGCCGCTGACATCGCGTCGGCCGTCGGCCCGTCGAGCGGCTCCGCCTCCGCCGCGAAGGTGTCCGACGCGAAGGCCCCGACCGGCCACAGTTCCGGCAGTACGACCAGATCCGTCCCGCCCTGGGCGCGCACCAGCGCGGCCACCCGGTCCCGCCGGTCGGCGACCGTTTCGTTCAAGTCGACGTCGATCTGCAGCAAAGAAGCGCGCATACACCCACCGCCCATACGTTTGGTCGTCAAGTCGGGCCTACCATCGTCACTCGAAAGCACTGCGTGGGTACCCGCGCGGAGCGTAACTTAGGCGCACACCACCACGACCGCGCATCGATCCGTCGAGGGGTCCCGTGACCGTCCACAGTAAGATCCAGCCGTACATCGACGCCTGGACCCACTCCATAGAATCCATCAACGAATTGGTCGCCCCCCTCGTCGAGGGTGAATGGAACCGGCCGACCGAGTGCCCGTACTGGTCGGTGCGCGACGTCGTGTCACACGTCATCGGCTACGAGTGCGAGATGCTCGGGGATCCGCGCCCGATCCACACCCTGCCGAGTGATCTGCGGCACATCACCAGCGAGTTCGCCCGCTACATCGAGGTGCCGGTGGACACCCGGCGCCATCACACGGCCCCGGAGATGACCTCCGAGCTCGAGTACACGATCATCCGGCGCTCCCGCCAGCTGCGGAACGAGTCGCGCGGGCCCGAGCAGAGCATGCGCGGTCCGATGGGCCAGGAGATGACCCTCGAACACCTGCTGTGGATGCGGACCTTCGACGTCTGGGTCCACGAGCAGGATCTGCGGCGCGCGCTGGCCACCCCGGGGAACCTGGCGTCGCCCGCGGCCGTGTACGCGCGGGACTTCCTGCTCCGCGGGCTGCCGAAGATGATCGCCAAGGACGCCGGGGCGCAGCCGGGTTCCGCGGTGGTCTTCGACATCCACGGCCCCCTGGAGTTCATGCGGACGGTCCGGATCGACCAGGAGGGGCGCGGCACGATCGACTCCGCGGTCTCCCTGGGCCCCGCCGTGACCTTCAGCACCGACTGGGAGACGTTCCTGCGGCTGGTCTGCGGGCGGGTGCGCCCGGCGGCCGTCGCGGACCGGGTGAAGGTGGAGGGCGACCTGGGGCTGGCGAACGCGATCCTGGCGCACATCGCCCTCACCCCGTAGAGCGTCCCGCTCCCACCGGCTACACCGGCACGTGCACGCTCTCGACGCGGCTGACCGCGATCCGGTCCTTCTCCAGCCGGGTCGCGCGGCCGCGCAGCCGCAGGATCTGGAAGGTGCCGATCGCCTGGAGCACGAAGACGCTGCACCAGGCGATCCGGTAGTTGTCGCCCGTCGCGTCCAGCAGCACGCCGATCGCCAGCAGCGTGATCATCGAGGCGGTGAAGCCGCCGACGTTGACGATGCCGGAGGCGGTGCCGAAGCGCTCCGGCGGGTTGGCCGGGCGGGCGAAGTCGAAGCCGATCATCGACGCGGGGCCGCAGGCGCCCAGCGCGACACACAGGCAGATCAGCATCCACAGCGGGACGTGGCCGCCGGGCCAGGACAGCACGGCCGCCCAGGCGACGGTGCTGGCCCCGATCGCGGTCAGCGTGATCGGCATCCGCGCGCCGTGGTGACGGGCGATCAGCTGGCCGAAGAGCGTGCCGAAGACCATGTTGGCGAGCACCACGAGGGTGAGCATCGACCCCGCCGCCCCGCGTGACATGCCCTGGTCCTCCACCAGGTACGGCAGCCCCCACAGCAGCAGGAAGACCATCCCGGAGAACTGCGTCGTGAAGTGCACCCACATCCCGAGCCGGGTGCCGGGCTCGCGCCAGGCGGAGACGATCTGGTGGCGCACATAGCCGAAGCCCGCGTGCTCGGCGGGGGCCGGCTCGTAGCTGTCGGGGTGGTCCTTGAGGAACAGCAGCACCAGGACGAGGACGAACGCGCCGCCGATCGCGGTGCCGGTGAACGTGGCGGTCCAGCCCGCCGAGTGCAGGATCCGGGAGAGCGCGACCGTACTGATCAGGTTGCCCGCGACGCCGAAGAGCGCGGCGGCCTGCGCGATCATCGGGCCCCGGCGGGCCGGGAACCAGCGGGAGCCGAGCCGCAGCACGCTGACGAACGTCATCGCGTCTCCGCAGCCGAGCACCGCGCGGGCGGCGAGGGCCATTCCGTACGAGTGCGACAGCGCGAACGCGAGCTGGCCGGCGGTGAACAGCACGATGCCGATGGTCAGCACCTTCTTGGTGCCGAGCCGGTCGACCATCAGCCCGACGGGTATCTGCAGCCCCGCGTAGACCAGCACCTGGAGGATCGAGAAGGTGGAGAGCGCGGACGCCCCGATGTGGAAACGCTCCGCGGCGTCGATCCCGGCGACGCCGAGGCTGGTGCGGTGCACCACGGCGACCATGTAGACGAGCGTGCCGATGCCCCACACCGTGGCGGCACGCCGCCCGCCGGGCGGTTCGCCGTTCATGCTCATGCGTCCCCCCGGGCCATGACCTTCACCCACGAGACATGGCGGTGCACCAGGGCGGCGGCGCGGACGCCGTCACCGTCCCTGAGCGCCGCGAGGATCTCGCCGTGCTCCACCAGGTTCTTCGCGACGCGGCTGGGCTCGGCGTGCATCGTGGCCACACCCATCCGCAACTGCCGGTCGCGCAGCTGGTCGTAGAGGTGGGCGAGGATGCGGTTGCCCGCCGCCCGGACGATCTCGGCGTGGAAGCAGCGGTCGGCGACCGCGAACGCCGCGAGGTCACCCGCGTCGGCGTGCCCCTGCTGCTCGGCGAGCAGCTCCTCCAGCCGGGCCAGCAGCGCGGGCGGCGCGGCGGGCACCAGCCGGGCGACCGCGTGCTGCTCGACGAGCAGCCGGGTCTCCACGACATCGGCGATCTCCTGCAGGGAGACCGGCAGGACGAGCGCGCCCTTCTTCGGATAGAGCTTGATCAGCCCTTCCGCCTCCAGGCGGAGCAGCGCCTCGCGCACCGGCGTACGGGACACCCCGACGGCCTCGGCGAGATCACCTTCGGTGAGCAGCGTGCCGCCCTCGTAACTGCGGTCGAGGACGCCCTGTTTGATGTGGACATAGACCCGCTCGGCGGCGGGCGGCGGCTTGGCGGCGGGGGCCACCACGGGGGCGGGAAGCATGATGGACGCATCATAGATACATCACGTATCCACGAGAAACCCGCGTCCGCGATACGGACCGGCCGGCCCGTGCGGACCCGTCAGGGGTGCAGGCTGCTCACCACGTTGGCCGTCGCCGTGAGCCCGTTCTGGATGCTCGGGGCGACGCTCGAGCCCGCGAGGTAGAAGCCGAGGAAGACGCAGACCAGTGCGTGCGAGACCTTCAGTGATCCGCTGCGCAGGAAGACGACCGTCATGATCAGGAGCAGCAGGATCGCGGATACGGATACGGCCACGGTGTCCCTCCGGGCGGAAGCTGGGTTTCCCCCTAATATCGCCACAGATCCGGCTTTTCATGACGGATGGACACGGCAAAGAGGCCCGGACGTTTGTACGTCCGGGCCTCTTTCGCGTGATGCTCGGCTGCGCCGGTGAACTACGCCCAGGTCAGCAGGCGCTTCGGCTGCTCCAGGAGCGCCGCGACATCCGCGAGCACCTTCGAGCCCAGCTCGCCGTCGACCACCCGGTGGTCGAACGACAGGGCCAGCGTGGTGACCTTGCGGACCTTCACCTTGCCCTTGTGCACCCAGGGCATGTCCTTGACCGCGCCGAAGGCGAGGATCGCGGACTCCCCCGGGTTCAGGATCGGCGTACCGGTGTCGACGCCGAAGACGCCGACGTTGGTGATGGTCACCGTGCCGCCCTGCATCTGCGCGGGAGAGGTCTTGCCCTCGCGTGCGGTCGCCACCAGCTCACCGAGCGCGGTGGCCAGTTCGGGCAGCGTCTTCGCGCCGGCGTCCTTGATGTTCGGCACGATCAGCCCGCGCGGGGTCGCCGCGGCGATGCCCAGGTTCACATAGTCCTTGCGGACGATCTCCTGGCCGGCCTCGTCCCAGGTCGCGTTCACCTCGGGGTTCCGCCGGATCGCCACCAGCAGCGCCTTCGCCACCAGCAGCAGCGGGCTGACCTTGCGGCCCACGAACGCCGGGTCCAGCTTGAGCTCCTGGACCAGCTTCATCGTCCGCGTGATGTCGAAGGTCACGAACTCCGTGACGTGCGGCGCGGTGAAGGCGCTCGCAACCATCGCCTGCGCGGTGGCCTTGCGGACGCCCTTGATCGGCGTACGGATCTCCCGGGCACCCGGCTCCGCGACGACCGCGGGGCTCGCGGCGGCAGCGGCGGGCGCCGCCACCACGGCGGGCTCGGCCGGCGCGGGCGCGAGCGCCGCGTGCACGTCCTCGCGGGTGATGGTCCCGTCCCGGCCGCTCGGGACGACGGAGCTCAGATCGATGCCGAGGTCCTTCGCGAGCTTGCGCACCGGGGGCTTGGCCAGCGGCCGGTCCCCGGCGGGAGCGGCGAGGCCGGTGGCCCCGGTCGCGCCGTGGCCGTTCAGCTCTGCCGCCGGCCGGCCCTTGGGCTGGGCCGGCACCGGGCCGGGCGTCCTGCGGGCCCGGCGGACGGTCGACGCCTCGGAGACGCCGTAGCCCACCAGCACCGCCTGCCGCTTCGCCGGCTCGGCGGGTGCGGCGGGTGCCGCTTCGGCCGGCACGGCCGCGGCCGGGGCCGCGGCGGCGGCCGGAGCCTCGTCCGGGGCGCCCGGGGTGGTGTCCACCGAGATGATGGCGGTGCCCACGTCGACCGTCTCCCCCTCGGGGAAACGGATCTCGTGCACGACGCCGTCGAACGGGATCGGCAGCTCGACAGCCGCCTTCGCCGTCTCGACCTCGCACACGACCTGCCCGTCGGTGACGGTGTCACCCGGCTTGACGTACCACTTGAGGATCTCGGCCTCGGTGAGTCCCTCGCCCACATCGGGCATCTTGAACTCGCGGAAGCGCTGCGCAATGTCGGTCACAGTCACGCTCTCCTCGCCTCTCAGTACGCCAGCGCGCGGTCGACGGCGTCGAGTACGCGGTCCAGGCCGGGCAGGTACTCCTCCTCGAGCCGGGCCGGCGGGTACGGGGCGTGGAAGCCGCCGACCCTCAGCACGGGAGCCTCGAGGTGGTAGAAGCACCGCTCGGTGATCCGGGCGGCGATCTCCGCGCCGGTCCCCAGGAAGACGGGAGCCTCGTGCACGATCACCAGCCGGCGGGTCTTCTCGACCGACGCCTGGATCGTGTCGAAGTCCATCGGCGACAAGGACCGCAGGTCCACCACTTCCAGGCTACGACCCTCCTTGGCGGCAGCCGCGGCGGCCTCCATGCAGACCTTCACCATGGGACCGTACGCCGCCAGGGTGAGATCCGTGCCGGTGCGGGTCACCCGGGCCTTGTGCAGCGGGCCCGGAATGGCCTCGGTGTCGACCTCGCCCTTGTCCCAGTAACGGCGCTTCGGCTCGAAGAAGATCACCGGGTCGTCGCAGTCGATGGACTGCCGCAGCATCCAGTAGGCGTCCTGCGGATTGGACGGCGAGACCACCTTCAGGCCCGGGATGTGCGCGAAGAGCGTCTCCGGGGACTCGCTGTGGTGCTCGACCGCGCCGATGCCGCCCGCGTACGGGATGCGGATGACGACGGGCATCTTGACCTTGCCCAGCGCCCGCGCGTGCATCTTGGCGAGCTGCGTGACGATCTGGTCGTACGCGGGGAAGACGAAGCCGTCGAACTGGATCTCGACGACCGGCCGGTAGCCGCGCAGCGCCAGGCCGATCGCGGTACCGACGATGCCGGACTCGGCCAGCGGGGTGTCGATGACCCGCTCCTCGCCGAAGTCCTTCTGCAGGCCGTCGGTGATGCGGAAGACGCCGCCGAGCTTCCCGATGTCCTCGCCCATGAGCAGGACCTTGGGATCGGTGTCCAGCGACTGGCGCAGCGCCTCGTTGAGGGCCTTGGCCATGGTCAACGTGGTCATGGTCATGGTCAGTGCCCCTCAGTCTCGTCGGCGAACGACGCGAGGTACTCGGCGAACTGCGCGCGCTCCTCGTCGACGAGCGCGTGCCCGTCCGCGTAGACGTTCTCGAAGATCGCCATGGTGTCGGGGTTCGGCATGGTGCGCACACCGTCCCGCACCCGCTTGGCGAGCGCGTCGCTCTCCTTGTCGATCGAGGCGTAGTACGCCTCGTCGGCGAAGCCCTCGGCCTCCAGGTACGTCTTCAGCCGCAGGATCGGGTCCTTCAGCTCCCACTGCTCGCGCTCCTCGTCGGCGCGGTAGCGGGTGGGGTCGTCGGTCGTGGTGTGCGCGCCCATCCGGTAGGTGAACGCCTCCACGAGCATCGGCCCCTGGCCGG
Organism: Streptomyces sp. SID13666; assembly: GCF_010548325.1. Lineage (NCBI taxonomy): Bacteria > Bacillati > Actinomycetota > Actinomycetes > Kitasatosporales > Streptomycetaceae > Streptomyces > Streptomyces sp. SID13666. The sequence goes on from NZ_JAAGLX010000024.1 coordinate 13,234, forward strand.
TGCGGGCCCGCTCCAGGGCGGCCTTGGTGACGGCCAGCACGGCCAGCACGTCATTGCCGTCGACCCGGACGCCCGGGAAGCCGAAACCGGCCGAGCGCTGGTAGATCGGCACCCGGCTCTGCTTCTCGGTCGGCTCGGAGATCGCCCACTGGTTGTTCTGGCAGAAGAACACCACGGGGGCGTTGTAGACGGCCGCGAAGGTGAAGGCCTCCGCGACATCGCCCTGGCTGGAGGCGCCGTCGCCGAAATAGGCGATGACGGCGGAGTCCGCGCCGTCCTTGGCGACACCCATCGCGTAACCGGTCGCGTGCAGCGTCTGCGAGCCGATGACGATCGTGTACAGGTGGAAATTGTTCTCGTTGGGGTCCCATCCACCGTGATTGACCCCGCGGAACATGCCCAGCAGGTTCAGCGGGTCCACATCGCGGGTCCAGGCCACACCGTGTTCACGGTAGGTCGGGAAGACGTAGTCGTCCGGACGGGTGGCCCGTCCCGATCCGATCTGTGCCGCCTCCTGGCCGAGGAGCGAGGCCCACAGGCCCAGCTCGCCCTGCCGCTGCAGTGTGATCGCCTCGGCATCGAAGCGGCGGGTCAGCACCATGTCGCGGTACAGGCCACGCAGCTCGTCCGGGGTCAGGTCGATGGAGTACTCGCTGTGCTCGACGCGCTTGCCCTCGGGGGTCAACAGCTGTACGAGCTCGGGCTCGCCCCCACGGCGCTTCGCGCCGCCGCGGGTAGTCCTCCGCGCGGCAGTGCTCTTCACGCTCACGTTCGCTCCTCCGTCTGTCCGGCCCCCGGGATCCGCCGGGAGGCCAGTTGCGGCTCACCTGGTGTCGACGCGGCGCACGGGGTATGTGCGGCATGGCCGAGCCAGGCGTGACAGTGCCCCGGCAAGTGGCCTGCAAGAAAGACGTTACCTACTACATCCGCAATCGCGCGAAGGCGTCCTACCTGCGGTTTTGCTTGGATTACCTAGTAAATAGGCGTTGTCGCAGGCCACCGGGACAGAGGAACGGTATCTCGCGGATCGAAATGGCGTAAGAGGTCTGGAGATCGAATCGTGTGCGATGCTCGATTCGTGATCGAAGACGGAAAAATCCGCGTTTTCCTCCTCGATGACCACGAAGTGGTCCGTCGGGGCGTCCATGAGCTGCTCTCCATAGAGACCGATATCCAGATCGTCGGTGAGGCCGGCACGGCCGCCGAGGCCCTCACCCGGATCCCCGCCACCCGCCCCGACGTCGCGGTCCTGGACGTCCGGCTGCCCGACGGCAGCGGCGTCGAGGTCTGCCGGGAGGTCCGGTCCGGCGATCCGCACATCACGTGCCTGATGCTGACCTCGTTCGCCGACGACGAGGCGCTGTTCGACGCGATCATGGCCGGTGCGGCGGGTTACGTCCTCAAGGCCATCCGGGGGACGGACCTGGTCAGCGCCGTCCGTGACGTCGCCGCCGGGAAGTCGCTGCTGGACCCCGTCGCGACCGCCCGGGTGCTGGAGCGGCTGCGGCACGGCGCGGACAAGGGCGACGACCGGCTCGCCGGCCTGACCGAGCAGGAGAAGAAGATCCTCGACCTGATCGGCGAGGGCCACACCAACCGGCAGATCGGCGAGAAGCTGCACCTCGCGGAGAAGACGGTCAAGAACTACGTCTCCTCGCTGCTCTCCAAGCTCGGCATGGAGCGCAGGACCCAGGCGGCCGCCTACGTCGCCAGGATGCACGCGGAGGAGAACCAGCAGCGCTGAGGCCGCCCGGGGCGCCCGGCCGGCGCTCCAGGACCCGCGCAGCCGCCCCCGCGGCGCCAGGGACCAAGGACCCTGCCGATCGGGGGCCGCCGCCCCTGTCCCGTCCCGCCCGCCGAACGCCACAGTGGAGAGATGTCCCCCCCAAGAACGACGCGCGCTCGAGCTCGTGGCCGCCGTCCGCTACGGACGCCTGGCCCTCTCGCGCCACGCCATGCCGTACATCGCCGTCGCCCGGCACGTCGTGGTGGACGACCACGTGCTGATCCGCGTACACCGCGGCTGGGACATACACGGCGCCTGCGACGGCTCCGTCGTCGGCTACCAGGCCGACAACCTGAACACGGCCACGGACTCCATCTGGGCCGTGCACCTGACCGGTACCGCCCGCGTCATCCCGGCACCCGACAGCGCGGACGAGATCTTCGGACCGCTTCCCTCGTTCGTGGACGAGGAGGCCTTCGATCCGGTCCATCTGCGGATCGACCCGCAGTTCGCGGACGTCCAGTTCGTGAAGGGTGTCGCAGGGTGGCCGGAGCTGCACGCCGCGTGATCTACGATTTCCCGGGTGACGGGCACGGCGACGGAGCTGCTCGCTGAGCGCACGCTCGGCACACTGCTGCGCCGTTACGAGGGCGCCGGCACCCCACTGGCCTGCCATCCGGTCCCCCAGGGACTGCTGAACCGCGGCTACCGGCTGGCGACCACCCGCGGCCGGTTCTTCCTCAAGCACTACGTCGCGCCGGACACCGCGGACGCCGCCGTCATCGCCCGCCAGCACCGCGCGACCCTGCTCCTGGACGGCCTCGGGCTGCCCGTCGCCGCCCCGGTCGCCGACACCGAGGGCCGGACCGTCGCCGTCGTCGGCGGGCGCTGCTACGCGCTCTACCCGTGGGTCGAGGGCCGGCACCGGGAGGGCACCGAGCTGACCGCCGCCCAGTCCCGGCGCCTCGGCGCTCTCCTCGGCCATGTGCACGCCGGCCTGGCCCGCGTACAGCCCCCGCCGGAGGCGGACCGGGTCGCGCATCCCAGCGCCGACCCCGGGCGGACGTACGCGCTCATCGACGAGCTGCTGGACCTCGCCCACGCGCACGAGCCGCGCGAGACCTTCGACGAGCTGGCCGAGCACCGGCTGCTGGAGCGCCGCACCCTGCTGGAACGGCACGCCCATCGCCGCCCGCCCGCCCCGGACGGGCCCGCCACGGGCTGGGTGCACGGCGACTTCCACCCGCTGAACCTGCTCTACCGCGGGGACGAACCCGTCGCCATCGTCGACTGGGACCGGCTCGGCGTGCAGCCGCGCGCGGAGGAGGCGGTACGGGCCGCCGCGATCTTCTTCGTCCGGCCGGGTGACGGGAAGCTCGACCTGGCGAAGGTGCGGCCCTACGCGCGCGCCTACCGGCTCGCGGCCGGGACGGCCGCCCAGGAGATGGCCGCGGCGGTGCACCGGGTCTGGTGGGAGCGCCTGAACGACTTCTGGATGCTGCGCTGGCGCTACCAGGAGCGCGACCGGCGCTCCGACCCGCTCTTCCCGGCGTCCTCCGCGCTCGCGGTGTGGTGGACCCGCGAGTACGAGGCGGTCAGCGACGCGTTCACCGGCTGACCGGCCGCGGGGCCGGGGCCGGTGAACGCGGCCCGGTCAGCCGGTGCCGGGCTTGCCGTTGTTGTTGCCGCCGGGGGCGGTCGACGGGGTGCCCTGAGGCGTCGTCGGGTCCTTCGTCGGCGGGTCGGACGACTCCGAGGGGGACTCGGACGGGGACTCGGACGGAGACTCCGTCTGCGTCTCGGTCTGCGTCTCCGTGGGCGTCGGGGAGGTGGTGCGCGTCGGCCGGTGGGACGGCGTCGTCGTTGGCGGCTGCGTGATGCCCCCGTCGCCCTGGTTCGGATCCGTGGAGGTGTCCTGGCTCGGCGCGGAGCTCTGGTCCTGCGAGCTCTGTGAGCTCGGCGGCGCCACGTCCTGGCCCGGGTCCTTCTTGTTCCCGGCCTGCCCGACGGCGAAGTACACGCCCATCGAGACGGCCAGCACCGCGGCCAGCACGAAGAGCACCGGCTTGAGCCACTTGTTGCCCCGGCCGCCGCCACCGTGCTGCGGCTCGTGGTAGCCGCGCGTCTCGTCCGCTCCGCCACCGGACGCGCCCAGCATCACCGGCCGGCTGAACTCCGCCGTGGTGCTGTTGCCCTGCCGCCCGATCGTCGGGCCGGAGCCCATGCCGGTGCCCGCCGGCGGGGTGACCGGGGCCGAGTGCGGCACGACGCCGGTGTCCCAGACGTTGTTCCAGCCGCCCTGCTCCTGGAGCATGTGCAGCGCGTACTGCACGACGCCGCGCATCTCCTCGGCGCTCTGGAACCGGTCGTCCGGGTGCTTGGCGAGCGCGCGCAGCACCATACCGTCGAGCTCCGGCGGCACCCGGTCGCTGACCGTGGACGGCACCTGCGGTTCGTCCTGCACGTGCTGGTAGACCACGGACAGCGGCGTCTCACCGGTGAAGGGCGGCCGCAGCGCCAGCAGCTCGTAGAGCATGCAGCCGGTCGCGTACAGGTCGGAGCGGTAGTCGACCGCCTTGCCGAGCGCCTGCTCGGGGGAGAGGTACTGCGGGGTGCCCATGACCATGCCGGTCTGCGTCATGGTGCTGGCCGCGCCGTGCAGCGCGCGGGCGATGCCGAAGTCCATGACCTTGACGGCGCCGGCGTTGGTGATGATGACGTTGGCCGGCTTGATGTCACGGTGCACGATGCCGTGCTGGTGGCTGTAGGCGAGCGCCTCCAGCACACCGGAGATGATGATCAGCGCCTGGTCGATGGGCGGCGCCTCGGCGCCGGTCAGCAGGTCGCGGATGGTGTGCCCGTCGACCAGCTCCATGACGATGTAGGGGACCGTGCCGGTGGGGGTGCGGTCCTCGCCCGAGTCGTACACCGCGACCACGGCATGGTGGTTCAGCCCGGCGACCGACTGTGCCTCGCGGGTGAAGCGCGCCTTGGAGACCGGGTCCTCCGCCAGATCGGAGCGCAGCAGCTTGATCGCCACGATCCGGCCCAGCCGTACGTCCTCGGCCGCGAAGACCTCGGCCATTCCGCCGCGTCCCAGCCGGTAGGTCAGCCGGTAACGGCCGTCACCGACCATCCCTTGCGCGCCCCACAATTCGGGCGAATCGGACGCTCCGGTTCCTGCGGTCGTCTCATGGGGGTCGACCATCAGTCCTCGCCGTCGCTTGGTGCCTCGCCTTACAGGTTTTCTGGTCGGCCACGCTACCGTCTCCGGGGACGGTGCCGGGCCGCTCATGTATGGGCCCGATGCGCATCAGGTGACGAGATGGTCAACGAACTTGACGTGCCCGCGCGATAAGCCAGACTTGGCGGGCAAGCCGGCGGGCCGATGGGCCCTCTCTAGGGGGAAGCGGTACAGATGAGCAGCGGGGACGGCGCGCAGACCGATTACGCGGGTCGCTCGGTCGGAGGCGGTCGCTATGTGCTGCGCGATCTCCTCGGCGAGGGCGGCATGGCATCGGTGCACCTGGGACACGACACGGTGCTGGACCGCCCGGTCGCCGTCAAGACACTGCACACGAGCCTGGGGAACGAACAGTCCTTCCGTGAGCGGTTCCGCCGCGAGGCGCAAGCTGTGGCCAAACTGAACCACACCAACATCGTCTCGGTCTTCGACTCCGGCGAGGACACCCTCGACGGCGCGATGGTCCCGTACATCGTCATGGAGTACGTCGAGGGCAAGCCGCTCAACGTGGTGCTGGCCGAGGACATCGCGCAGTACGGCGCGATGCCGGCCGAGAAGGCACTGAAGATCACCGGCGATGTGCTGGCGGCCCTCGCGGTCAGTCACGAGATGGGCCTGGTGCACCGCGACATCAAGCCCGGCAACGTGATGGTGACCAAGCGTGGCGTGGTCAAGGTCATGGACTTCGGCATCGCCCGGGCCATGCAGTCCGGCGTGACGTCGATGACGCAGACCGGCATGGTCGTCGGCACCCCGCAGTACCTGTCGCCCGAGCAGGCGCTGGGCCGCGGCGTCGACGAGCGGTCCGACCTGTACTCCGTCGGCTGCATGCTCTTCGAGCTGACGACCGGCCGGATCCCCTTCGAGTCGGACTCGCCGCTGGGCATGGCGTACCAGCACGTGCAGGAGATCCCGCCCGCACCGTCCCAGTTCAACCGGGCGATCACCCCCGGCATCGACGCGCTGATCGCGCGGGCCCTGAAGAAGAACCCGGCGGAGCGCTTCCCGACCGCGGACGCGATGCACGACGAGCTGGAGCGGGTCGGCGCCTCGACGCAGGCCGGCGCCACCCCGCTGATCATCGGCGAGGGCCCGCACGCCCGCGGCCGCGGCGAGGGCGTCTCCGCGACGGTCTTCCCGCCCGCCCAGGGCGCGCTGCACACCCCGCCGCCGAACGTCCACAGCCCGTACCAGACGCCTTCGCCGCAGCACAGCGCCTACGGCCCGAGCACCCCGGCGCCCGCGACCCCGGCCGCTTACGGCTACCCGCAGCAGGTCCAGCAGCAGGCGCCGCAGTACCGGACGCCGGCTCCGACGGCCGGGTACCCGATGCAGCCCGGCACGGTCTCCGGCGGACCCGGTGGCGGGGGCAACGGCGGCGGCCGGTCGAGCCGGACCGTCCTGATCGGCGCCGCGGTGGCGGTGGTCGCCGTCTGCCTGATCGTCGGCCTGATCGTCAAGATGAAGGGGGGCGGCTCGGACGACACCGCCGGCAAGGGCGACGACACCGCCTCCCCGTCCACGTCCTCCAGCCAGTACGCGCCGGGTGCCTCCAGCGGCGGGACCTCGCCGTCGACCGCGAACCCCGGCGGAGTCGTCGAGGGCGACAAGACCCGGACGCTGGAGTCGTCGGCGTGCACCGGGGCCACCCAGGGCTTCACCAACACGGACCCGAACATGGTCCTGTTCCCGCAGTTCAACACCAAGTACCGGGACTCCGTCGAGGCCTGCCTGAAGGCCGCCGGCTGGAAGTACACGGTGAAGTACACGAACGAGCAGCAGTGGGGCAAGGGCGCCGTCGTCGACCAGACGCCCAAGGCGCTGGCCGACTACAACGTCACGTGGAAGAACGACGCCAGCAAGATCACCATCTGGGTCTCCACCGGCAAGGGCGCCAGCTGATCCGGCCGTAGCGGCAGTACGCGGAGGGCCCGGCACACATGATGTGTGCCGGGCCCTCCGCGGTTACCTATCGGTGATTCCCGGGTTCCTAGAGGTACGGGTTCCCGGAGGTACGGGTTCCTCGGAGTACGGGTTCCTAGAGGTACGGGCCGGAGCGGGCGCCCGGGTGGCCGCCCTCGTCCTCCTCGTGCCCGCCCACGCCCGGCGGGAGGGCGCGGCGCATCTGCTCCAGCTGGGCCCTGGCTGCCATCTGCTGGGCGAACAGCGCCGTCTGGATGCCGTGGAAGAGGCCCTCCAGCCAGCCCACCAGCTGCGCCTGGGCAATGCGCAGCTCGGCCTCGGTCGGGATCGAGTCGTCGTTGAAAGGCAGCGAGAGCCGTTCCAGCTCCTCCACCAGCTCGGGCGCGAGACCGTCCTCCAGTTCCTTGACGGAACTGGCGTGGATCTCCTTGAGACGAACGCGGCTCGCCTCGTCGAGCGGCGCCTGCCGCACTTCTTCCAGAAGCTGCTTGATCATGCTGCCGATACGCATGACCTTCGCCGGCTGTTCCACCATCTCTGTCACCGGGACCTCGCGCGATTCCTCGCCGCCGCCAGGGGTGCCGCCGAGCGCCATTCCGTCCGGTCCCACGATCAGGACCTGCGGGCTCTCCTGCGACCGTTCGTTCATCGGCATCTCCATGCCGCCATTCTCTCGCACACTGCGTTCTCCTGAAGGTGTGCCCCCTGATGCGGCTGATCCACCACGTCAGAGGGCACACGTTCGGCTGGTCAGGCGGTGTTCCCCGCTACGACGCCTCGCGGCGGGACAGCGAGGTGCGGGACCGGGTGACCAGGGCCGCCAGCAGCGCCGCGCCCAGCGGGACGGCGACGATCAGGGCCGCCAGGGTCGACCAGGGAATGACGATCGGGACGTGCGGAACACCGCCCATGCCGCCCCAGCCCCGGTCCATCGCCTCCTGGTAGAACTTCAACTGCTGCCGTTCCTCGGCCTTGCGCAGCCCGATCGCGGGCAGGACGCCCGCGGCCGAGCCGAGGACCACGCCCATCACGGCCACCACCCCGCACTGGAAGCCGGACAGGGTCCGCCGCACCCGGGGATCGGCGCCGATCGCCGCCAGGGTCTTCAGGTCGGGCTCCGCGTCCGCCTGGGCCAGACCGGTGGCGATGCCCGCGGCGCCGATGGTGACCAGGCCGGCGAAGACGGTCAGCGCCAGCAGGATGACGTTGTTGTCGCTGACATAGCCCTCCTCGACATACAGGTTCGGATCGGCACCCAGCTTGGAGAGATCGTCCTCCAGCGCCTGCTGCTCCTTGCTGCTGGGCGCGTTCTCGTTCACGAAGTACGAACCGAAGGGAAGGGTCTGCAGTCCGGCGGCCTTGGCCGTGGCGGGCGTCATGATGGCGCGGACGCCGTAGGACTCCGTGCCGTCCTGGGCGACGTACGTGGGGAACGACTTCAGCGGTCCGGTGGCCTCCTGGCCTTCGGCGATCGGCTTCGAGGAGTCCTCGATGATCCGGAAGGTGAGCCGGTTCTTCTCGACGTAGTGCTTGTCGAAGAGCACCGTGTGGCCGGCCGCGAGCGCCTGCTCGGCGCCCGGGTCCTTGATGCCGAGCGCGTGGAGCAGCCCGGCGTCACCGATCAGCACCTCGGAATCCGTGCTGATGGCGCTGCTGTGGTAGGTACGTTCGCAGCGCCAGTCCTTCGACAGCTTGCGGCGCTCGGCCACGCTGAACTTCTTGTCGGTGTCCGGCCCGTCCGTGGGGCAGGCGTTCGCCGGGGGCAGGACCATCTCCGCCCGGCCGCAGCCGGGGCTGCTGCTGTACATCGAGCAGGTCTTCTTGCCGACGACCACCCGTGAGACATCCGCGCGGGACGAGACCGGGAAGCGCTTCTCGACGGCCGCCCGGACCGCGTCCAGGTCACGGCCCTGCTCCCGTTCGATGCTGATCGACGCGACACCGTAGGGCGCCCGCGCCTCGTAGCCGTTGCGACTCTCCAGGTCGCTGCTGGCGGTGTACGTCGCCACTGCGACCGTGCCCGCGACGGCCGCGAGGACGGCGGCGACGGCCGGGGCCGTACGACCCCGGTTGCGCACCGCGTCCCGCAGGGCGAGCCGCGGGGAGAGCGGCAGCCAGCCGCCGAGCCGTCCGAAGAGCCCGACCAGGGTCGGGGTCAGCGCGACGATGCCGAGTTCGGCGATGGCGGAGCCGCCGCCGACCGCGAGCACGTTGTCGGTCTTCATCGAGCCGAAGACCGCGATACCGACGCCGAGACAGACGGCGGCGAGGCCGAGCACCGGCAGCACCCGGTTGGCGTGCCGGACGCCGCGCCGACCGGTCAGCGCCGCCAGCACGCTCTGCCGGGACGCGACGACCGCCGGGACGATGGCGGCCAGCAGTCCGGTGAGGATCGCGAGCAGCCCGATGCCGAGGAGTTCGAGCGGATGCACCGAGATACCGCCGAAGCGCGCACCGGTGTACTGCTCCAGCGGCTCACGGAGGGCGAAGGTCAGCGCGAGGCCGAGCACCGTGCCGACGACGGCGGCGACCACACCGATCACCAGGCCGCCGGACAGCACGATCGCGCGGATGTGGCGGCGGTCGCCGCCGTTGGCCCCGACCAGCCCGAGCTGGCGGCGCGAGCGGCGGGCGCCGACCGCGAAGGCCGGTCCGGCGAGCAGGCAGATCTCCAGCATCGCCAGGCCGACGATCGTCGCGCCCACGGCGAGCAGCGCGGCCTTCTCAGCGGTGCTGCCGCCGTAGTTCTGGTTCCAGTCCGGGTACTTGACGAACAGTGGCACCTCGGAATCGGCCGGAGGGTCGAGCGACACCGCGCGGGAGTGGGCGACAACGCTCTTGGCGTTGACCTCCTTCACCATGTTCCACGTGAAACCACCGTCCACGGCCACGAAGTACTTGGATGTGATGCCCGGCCCATCGCGTCCGGCCGCCTTGAGGGCCTTGGCCAGCGGCGCCAGGAAGGCGTCCGGCAGGGCGTTGATCTGCGCCGTCTTCAGCTCTCCTGGCAGGTCGTAGGCGCCGACGATCTTGTACTTGGTGGCCAGGTCGCGGGCGGAGACCGACGAGCCGACGTGGAGGCCGCTCGTCTTGAGGAACGCGTTGGTCGCCATGACCTCGTCCGGCGCGTCCGGGAAGTGACCGCGGTCCAGCTCCATGATCCCGGCGGCCATCGGGTCGGAGGCCTTCAGTTCACGGATGTCGACGTCCAGCAGGCCGTACTTCGTGTGGACCTTGCCCGTGCCGACGGAGTCCTTCAGCGTCTTCGCCCCGGCGGGGATGACGGCCGGGATGTTGACGCCGGGACCGTTGCCGCCCGGGATCATCTGCCCCGAGGCGTTCTCGTTGACCAGCGACTTGTTCCGGCCGTCCGGGGACTGGTAGATCGGCAGACCGTCGTACGCGGCGTCGGAGAGCACGGCGTCGGCGGCACCGAGGTCGCGGGTCAGCGACTGTTCTGCGGTCAACTGCGAGCTGCGGATGGTGATGTCAGCGGCGCTCACGCCCAGGATCGGCAACGCGATCATGGCCAGGACGAGGATGCTGCGTCCCTTGAAGCGCCAGGCGTCACGCCGCGCGATCCGCACCGCGGCACGCCAGGAATTGAGCCAGCCGTTCACTGAGCCACACCGCCGGTGAGCAGCGACTCGGCGTTCGAGCGCAGCGTCGTGTCGACGACGGAACCGTCCCGCAGGAAGACCACCCGGTCCGCCCAGGCCGCGAACCGCGGCTCATGGGTGACCAGGACGCCGGCCGCACCCGCGTCACAGCGGGCCCGCAGCAGCGCGAGTACCGACTCGCCGGTCTCGGAGTCCAGCGCACCCGTCGGCTCGTCGGCCAGCACCAGCCGGCGGTCGCCGACCAGCGCGCGGGCGATGGCCACCCGCTGCTGCTGACCGCCGGACATCTCGTCCGGGAAGCGGTCGGCGAGGTGGTCGAGGTCCATCTCCTGCAGCGAAGCCAGCGCCTCACGGCGGGCCTTGCGGGCGGAGGTGCCGTCGAGCTCACGGGGCAGGGCGACGTTCTCGACGGCGGTCAGCGCCGGTATGAGGTTGTAGTCCTGGAAGACGTAGCCGATGCTGCGGCGGCGCAGCGCGGCCATCTGCTTGCGGTTCGCGGTGGTGAGATCGGTGCCCTCGACGAGCACCCGGCCCGAGGTGGGGAGGTCGAGTCCGCCCGCGATGGTCAGCAGTGTGGACTTGCCGGAGCCGGACGGGCCCATGACGGCGACGAGTTCACCGGGGAAGACGGACAGGTCGATGCCGCGCAGCGCGTGCACTTCCGTGGTGCCGCTGCCATGAACTCGGGTCAGCTCCTGCAACTGCAGGACGGGCTGATGCTCTTGGGCAGACATGGGTTGATCCCCCTGTGATCAGGTCTGTGGTCAGGTCGGAACGGTTATCGCGACGTACGGGTCAGCGCCGGCCGGGCCTCGAACGCGCCAGGGCGGCACGCAGTCCCTTGTCGTGCGCGGCTTCCTGCTTCGGAGTCTGGTTCGGGTTCGGAGCCTGGTTCGGGTTCGGGTTCGGCTTCGCGTCGTTCACGCCGCCTTTGTCGGCGGCGACCGCGTCGGCCAGCCGTACGAGCCGGGTCTCCGCGTGGTCCAGCCAGCGGGCCTCGGCCTCCGCCTGGAAGATCAGCTGCTCGATGACGAGCAGCCACGCGACGTCGTCACGGTTCTGGTCCTGCTCCAGCGCGACGAGCGCCTGGGCCTTCAGCCGGGTGTAGTCCTGCAGGGCCTGGAGGGTGTGGTGCCGCTGCGCCTGGATGACGGCACGGATGTCTATGTCGGACGAGCCCACGGCCATCGCCAGCTTGATCGCCAGCTCGTTGCGGGGTGGATTCGCCCGGTCCACAGGTGTGGAGAACCAGGTGCGCAGTTCGCTGCGCCCCTCATCGGTGATGGCATACAGCGCGTGGCCGCCGTCGTCCTCCCCCGCCGGCACGACCAGGCCGTCGCGCTCCAGCCGTCCAAGGGTCGTGTAGACCTGGCCGACGTTCAGCGGCCAGGTGGAACCGGTACGGGACTCGAACTCGGTACGCAGCTGGAACCCGTAGCGGGGACCGCGATCGAGGAGGGCCAGGAGGCCATGACGGATCGACATACTGAGTATGTATACCGAGTATGGTCACAGAGAGCAAGGTCGGGCGGAGGAGGGTGAGCCGGGGACGGAGGCGCGAACGGAGGCGTGAACAGGGGTCAGGGGGCCGCGAACCGGGACCGAGGCCGCTGACGGATCAGCTTCTGCGGAGGCGCAGACCCAGGAAGCCGAGGCCCAGTCCGACCAGGGCCATCCCCGCGCCGAGCGGCAGCACGCTCACCGCGCGGCCGACGGGATCCCCGGCATCGTCGCTGACGGTGGGAGCAACGCTCGGACCTGCCGGAGCGGGCGCCTTCGGCAGCGCCGGAACCGGGACGACGACCGCGGCGGACGGCTGCGGCATCGGGAACTCGTACGCCTCGGCGCCATCAGAACCCTCCGGCTGAACCGAATCCGGAGCACCGTATTCCGCTGCGCTCAGGTCCTCGTCGGACGCGGCGTCCTCCGCGCTGTCCTGGGCCGACATCCCGTGCGCCCATCCCTTGTGCCACGAGCCCTTCTTCTTGCCGGCGTGCTTCGTCGGCGAGGGCTTCGCCGTGGCCGGTTTCGTCGTGGCCGGCTTGGGCGTGACGGGCTTCGGTGTACTGGGCTTCGGCGTCGCCGGTCCGGGTGTTGTCGGCTTCGGCGGCGCCGGGGGCTTGCCCGGTCGCGGCGGCTGCTCCGGTGTCACGGGAGGCGCGGGTATCCCGGGGAGGGGCGGCATGGGCGGCACGGGAGGCTTGGGCAGTGCCGGCAGCTTCGGTAGTGCCGGCAGCTTCGGTAGTTCGGGCAGCTTCGGCAGCTCCGGCATCCGGGGCGTTGCGGGCGGCGGCACCGCGAACACGACCCCTGCCGACGCCGTCGCGCGGCCCTGCGCCGCCCACCCGGGCGCCACCGGCAGGAGCAGAAGCGCTCCGGTCAGTACGGCTGCCGCCGCCACTCGCCCACCGGATGCCGAACGCAAGACGCCCGCCCCTCTCAGCCGCCGACTTCATATGTGGGACAAGCCTCACATAAAGCGCCAATTGCGGCATCTCGGGCGGGCGTCGAGGATTCTCACGACGACTACGGGGGCTACGCAGCCACGCGGCCACGCAGCCGGACCGTCAGGACCGTCAGGACCCCAGGACCGTCAGGGACCCCAGGACCGTCAGGCCAGGACGATCTCAGAGCGTCAGGACGACCTTGCCGATGTGCGCGCTGGCTTCCACCACTCGGTGGGCCTCGGCGGCGTCGGTGATCGGGATCGTACGGTCGACGACCGGCCGCACCGTACCGGCCTCCAGCAGCGGCCAGACGTGTTCGCGCACCGCCGCCACAATCGCGGCCTTCTCACCCAGCGGGCGGCCGCGCAGCGAGGTCGCCACGACCGCCACCCGCTTGACCAGCATCGTGGCGAGGTTCAGCTCGCCCTTGACGCCGCCCTGCAGACCGATGATGACGAGCCGGCCGTTGACCGCCAGCGCGTCGACGTTCCGCTCGAGGTACTTCGCGCCCATGATGTCGAGGATCACGTCCGCCCTGACCAGCTCCGTGAAGTCCTGCTCGCGGTAGTTGACCAGGATGTCCGCGCCCAGCTTCCGGCAGGCCTCCAGCTTCTCCGCGCTGCCGGCCGTCACCGCGACCTTGGCGCCGACCGCCTTCGCGAGCTGGATCGCCATGGTGCCGATACCGCTCGAACCGCCGTGGACCAGCAGCGTTTCGCCGGGGCGCAGGTGCCCGACCATGAACACGTTGGACCAGACCGTGCAGACGACCTCGGGCAGTGCGGCGGCGGACACCAGATCGACGCCCTTGGGCACCGGCAGCAGCTGACCGACCGGCACGACGACCTTCTGCGCGTAGCCGCCGCCCGTCACCAGCGCGCACACCTCGTCGCCGACCGCCCAGCCGGACACACCGGGGCCGAGCGCGGAGATCCGGCCGGAACATTCCAGGCCCGGGTAGGGGGACGAGCCGGGCGGCGGATCGTAGAAACCCTGGCGTTGCAGCAGATCGGCACGGTTGACGGCGCTGGCCACGACCTCGACCAGGACCTCACCCGCGGCGGGTTCGGGGTCCGCGACCTCGGCCCAGACGAGCGCCTCGGGTCCGCCGGCTTCGGGGATGGTGATCGCATACATGAGCGCGAGGCTACCCTCCGGACGGCAGATCGGGACCCGCTCGGTGAATGGCGATAAGGCGGTCGGCGAACTGCAGCGTGGCCGCTTCCGGATCGTCGAAGCCCAGCAGCCGGTGGCCGCGCTTGACGGAGACGACCAGATCGGACACGTCCCGCGGCGCCTTGCCCACCTCGGCCTTGGTGACCGGACGCTCGATGAGATCGAGACCGCTGCCGTACGTGATCAGGTCGTCCATCACCTGTCCGACGCTCGGGCTGAGCATCGACAGGCCCAGCAGCCGGCCGGCGGCACTGGAGCTCGTGATCACCGCGTTGGCACCCGACTGGCGCAGCAGCGGCGCGTTCTCCTCCTCGCGCACCGAAGCGACGATGTTCGCCCGCTTGTTGAGCTGCCGCGCGGTCAGGGTGACCAGCACGGCGGTGTCGTCGCGCTGCGCCGCGATCACGATCTCCTTGGCGCGCTCGGCCTCGGCGCGCAGCAGCACGTCATTGCGCGTCGCGTCGCCCACCACCCCGACGAAGCCCTCGGCGGTGGCCGCCTGGATCACCTTGGGGCTGGGGTCGACGATCACGATCTTCTCGACCGGGATCCCGCGGCCGAGCAGCGTCTGCGCGGCGGACCGGCCCTTGGTGCCGTATCCGACGATGACGATGTGGTCGCGCAAGGTGGACCTCCAGCGTTTGAGCCGCCATTGCTCGCGGGTGCGCTCGGTGAGCACTTCGAGGGTGGTGCCGACCAGGATGATCAGGAAGAGGACGCGCAGCGGCGTCACCAGGAAGACATTGCACAGCCGCGCGCTGACGCTGTACGGGACGATGTCGCCGTAGCCGGTCGTCGAGAGCGTGACCGTCGCGTAGTAGAGCGAGTCGAGGAACGAGACGGCGTCGTCGGAGTTGTCGTGGTACCCGCCGCGGTCCAGATAGACGATGAGGACCGTGGCGAGCAGCACGAGCAGCGCCATCGCCAGCCGGCGGGACACCTGGAGCAGCGGGCCGATGGCCTGCCGGGGGAACATCACCTTGTAGGCGAGGCTGCCCGGGCTGTCGTGGTCGGCGGGATGGCTGCCGCGGTGGCCGCTCCCGGCATGGTCATTGGGGTGGTCGTTGCTGTGGTCATTGCTGTGGCGGTCGTTGCTGTGGTGGTCGTCGGCGCCGCTGTCCGCCCGGCCCGCGGCAGCGTCGTGGCGCGGCAGTTTCAACGGACTTCACCTCGTCGCTCTCGTGGTTCTCGTGGTTCTCGGCTCCGGTGGCTCGCATCGGTCGCGTTGCGCTCCCGGCTTCGGAACCGGCATCAGCAACCGGCGGTCCCCCATGCCAGGTCGAGCACGGCCGTCTCCTGACCGGCCGCCGCGCCGCCGGGCGGAATGACCGCCAGCCCGTCGGCGGTGGCCAGGCCGCGCAGCATGGCGGGGCCGTGGAAGTGCAGCGGGACGACGGCCGATTCGTCGTCGAAGACCACCGGCACCAGGCGGGTGTCGGTCGGATGGCCGGGCACAGCCGCGGTGAGCTCCGCGGTGTACGGGGCCGGGACCGGACGGCCCGCGAGCGTGCGCAGCAGGGGAGCGACGAGGGTGATGACGCCGGAGACCGCGGCCAGCGGATTGCCCGGCAGCCCCACGAGGTGTCCGCCCCCGGGGAGTTCGGCCAGCAGCATGGGGTGGCCGGGGCGCACGGCGACCCCGTCGACGAGCAGTTTCGCGCCCAGCGTGTGCAGGACGGGGTGGACGTGGTCGACCGGACCGGCCGCCGTTCCGCCTGTGGTGATCAGCAGGTCGGCGGTGGTCTCGCCGATCGCGCTCATGAGGGCGTCGACCTCGTCGACGACGCGCCGGGTACCGGTCACCTCGGCGCCGAGCGCCTCCAGCCACGGCGCCAGCATCGGGCCGAGGGCGTCCCGGACGAATCCGGCGTGGGGGAGTCCGTGGTCGAGCAGTTCATCGCCGAGGACCAGCACCTCCACCCGGGGGCGGGTGATGACGCGCAGCTCGTCGTACCCGGCGGCCGCCGCGAGACCGAGCACCGCAGGGGTGACGACGACGCCGGGGGAGAGCAGTTCCTCTCCCCCTCGGCACTCCTGGGCGCGCGGGCGTACGTCCTGGCCGGGGGTGGGCGCGCCATGGGTGGCGTGCAGCAGCCCGCCGTCGGTGCGCCGTTCGGTGCGGCCGTGCTCGTGCCGGATGATCGCGGTGGCACCGGGCGGGAGGGCCGCGCCGGTCGCGATCGCGATGGCGTGGCCGTCGAGCAGCGCCACTCCGGGCCGCTGGCCGGCGAGGAGCTGCCGGGTCTCCAGCATCCACGGGCCGGGGCCCGCCACGGCCCAGCCGTCCATTGCCGACGTGTCGAAGGACGGCAGATCCGTCAGCGCGGTGAGCGGGGCGGCGAGCGCGTGACCGAGCGCTCCGGCGAGCGGCCGGCTGACGGCGGGCAGCCGCCGGCCCGCGGCGCGCGCGGCCCTGCGGGCCTCGGGCCAGGCGAGGTCGTGCTGCCGGTGTCGGGACGGGGGCCCGGTTTCGTGTGCCGGTTCAGGTTCGCCTGCGGGTTCGGGTTCGTGTGCCGGTTCGGGTTCGGAGGCTTTCGCGCTGCCGGTGTCGAGCCCCGCGATGGCGAGCGGATCGAGGCTGGGTCCGGGATGGGGGTCCGGGTTGGGGGTGGCGCTTCGGCCCGTCCCCCTGTCGGCGCTGCCGCCCAGGCCGAGGGAGCCAGGCCCGGCCGGTCCACCGGTCGCGTACGCGTTGGCGGTCCGGCCCTCGTTGGCGAGCAGCAGTGCCTCGCCCATCGCGTTGAGGGCGGCCGCCTCCTGGTCCGCGGGCCCTGTCGTCCGGCCGGTCATCCGGCCGGCTTCCCTGCCTCGGAAGGCCCGGGATCGCTGTTCCCGGCGGCCTCGCCGGCCCTGGCGGCCTCCGCGGACCAGCGTTCGGCGAGTTCGGCCGCCTTGCGGGCAGCGTTGCGCACTTCCTCGGGGCCGCCGCCGGACTGGGCGGCGGCGTAGCCGACCAGAAAGGTGGTCAGCGGTGCGGCGGGGCGGGCGACACCATGCGCGGCATCACGGGCGAGATCGAGGAGGACTTCGGTGTCGACCTCGAGCTCGATCCCCAGTTCGGCCTTGGCTGCGGCGATCCATTCATCCAACACAGGCCCATCGTCCCCGATGCGGGGCACATCGCCGCGCAGGCTCACCCCTGTTCCAGTCGCGCCCGTGCGGCGGCGACATCGTCCCAGGTGTCGCAGTCGAAGGAATCCGAGCCCGAGGGGTCCGGCAGCCGGTGCAGCCGCAGCTCCTCGGTGAGCAGGCGCAGCGGCAGCCCGGCGAGCGTGCCGTGCTCGGTGGCGATCAGCGCCAGCCCGCGGCGCAGCGCCTCCGTACGGTAGGCCGCGGCCAGCGGCTGGTCCCGGCCGGACGGATCGGTCAGCACGACGCCGTCCGCGTCCGCCTCCCGTCCCAGCGACTCCCGCAGGGCGTCCGCCGCCGTCCGCGTCAGGAACGGCATGTCGGCGGCGAACACCAGCACCGTGTCGGAACCGGCCCGCGCCAGACCGGCGGCGAGGGCGGGCAGCGGTCCGCCGCCCGGCGGATCCTCCCGGGCCCACAGCACCGGCCGCCGGGTGGGCCTGCGCGGACCGACGACCACCGTGTCGACGGCGCCCTCGCAGGCCTCCAGCACCCGGTCGAGCAGCGGCCGCCCCGCGACCTCCAGCCCCGGCTTGTCCGCCCCGCCCAGGCGCCTGGCGGCGCCGCCCGCCAGCACCACGGCGTCATGTGCACTCATGCCGCGCAGTATGCCGTGAGGCCGGGTCCGGCGGTCGCGCACGGCGCTGACCGGCCCACCGGACCCTGGCGCTGCCGGGGCCCTGGCGCTGCCGGGGCCCTGGCCCGCTCAGACCGCGGCGAGCAGCACGGCCGGCTGCTCCACGCAGTCGGCGACGAACCGCAGGAAGCCGCCCGCCGTACCGCCGTCGCACACCCGGTGGTCGAAGGTGAACGACAGCTGGACGACCTGCCGTACCGCCAGTTCCCCCTGGTGGACCCAGGGTTTGGCGGCTATGCGGCCGACTCCGAGCATCGCGGCCTCGGGATGGTTGATGATCGGCGTCGAACCGTCGACACCGAACACTCCGTAGTTGTTGAGGGTGAACGTGCCGCCGGTGAGATCCGCGGGCGTGAGCCGCCCGGTGCGAGCCGCCTCGGTGAGCCGGCCGATCTCCGCCGACAGGCCTGAGGTGGTGCGTGCCTGAGCGTCCTTGACGACCGGGACCATCAGCCCGCGTTCCGTCTGCGCGGCGAAGCCGATGTGCACGGCGGGCAGCCGCACGATCTCGTTCCGCTCGGTGTCGACGGTGGCGTTGAGCTCCGGGTACCGCGCCAGTGCCGCGGTGCAGATCCGCGCGAGCAGCGCGAGCACGGAGACCTTCGGCCCGCCGCCCGCGTTCATGGCCGCCCTGGCCGCGAGCAGTTCGGTGGCATCGGCGTCGACCCAGCAGGTGGCGTCGGGTATCTCCCGGCGGCTGCGGCTGAGCTTCTCGGCCACCGCTCCCCGGATCCCGCGCAACGGCACCCGCTCCCCCACCACGTCGGCAGCCGGGCCGGCCGTAGCCGCCGGTGCTGTCGCGACCGGTGCCGCTGCCGTGCCGGCACCCGCCGCGGCGACCGCCCGTTCCACGTCCGCGCGCAGGATCAGCCCGTCCGGCCCCGAGCCGGTCAGCGACCGCAGGTCGAGCCGGTTCTCCCGCGCGATCCGCCGCACCAGCGGCGAGATGACCGCCACCGGACCGACTGGCACGGTCTCAACAACAGCTGCCGGTGCCGGTGCCGCTGCCGGTGCCGGTGCCGGAGCCAGGCTCGCAGCCGCGACCGGCCGGACCCGGCGGCGGCGTGCGCCCGGCGCGGTCGTGCCGTAGCCGACCAGGACGTTGCCGGATCCCTCACCTGCGCCGGCGTCACCGGACGCGGGAGCGCCGGAGGCGTCGGAGCTCACCGCGGTTCCGACCGCCACCGTGATCAGGGGACGGCCCACCGCCAGCGATTCGCCCTCCGCGCCGTACCGGGCCGTGACGACGCCGCCGTAGGGGCACGGGACCTCGACCACGGCCTTGGCCGTCTCGACCTCGACGACCGGCTGGTCGATGGCGACGACCTCGCCGACCTGCACCAGCCAGCGGACGATCTCCGCCTCGGTCAGCCCTTCTCCCAGGTCCGGGAGGGTGAACTCCTTCACGACGGCCATCAGCGCGCCTCCCACTGGAGCCGGCCGACCGCGTCCAGGATCCGGTCGACGCTGGGCAGATGGTGCCGCTCCAGCATCGGCGGCGGATACGGGATGTCGAAGCCGGCGACCCGCAGGACCGGTGCTTCGAGGTGGTGGAAGCAGCGCTCGGTGACCCGGGCCGCGATCTCCGCACCGGCGCCGCCGAATCCGGCGGACTCGTGCACGACGACGGCCCGGCCCGTCCTGCGCACCGCTGCGGCGACCGTCTCGTCGTCGAAGGGCACCAGGCTGCGCAGGTCGAGGACTTCGAGGTCCCAGCCCTCCTCCTTCGCGGCTTCCGCGGCTTCGAGGCAGACCGGCAGGGAGGGGCCGTAGGTGATGAGGGTGGCGCTGCGCCCCGGGCGCCGCACGACGGCGCGCCCTATGGGCTCCACCGCGGCCGGCTCGTCGGCGTTCCAGTCGTCCTTGGACCAGTAGAGCCGCTTCGGCTCCAGGAAGACCACCGGGTCGTCCGAGGCGATGGCCGCCCGCAGCAGCCCGTACGCGTCGCCGACCGTCGCCGGGGTGACCACGTGCAGGCCGGGTGTGTGCAGGTAGTACGCCTCCGAGGAGTCGCTGTGGTGCTCCACACCGCCGATGCCGCCGCCGTAGGGCACCCGGATCGTGATCGGCAGCGGCAGCGCGCCGCGCGTGCGGTTGCGCATCTTGGCCACGTGGCTGATCAGCTGCTCGAAGGAGGGGTAGGCGAAGGCGTCGAACTGCATCTCGACGACCGGCCGCAGCCCGTACATCGCCATGCCGACCGCCGCGCCGAGGATTCCGGCCTCGGCGAGCGGGGTGTCCGTACAGCGGGTCTCGCCGAACTCCTTGGTGAGGCCGTCCGTGATCCGGAAGACGCCGCCGAGAGCGCCGACGTCCTCACCGAGTACATGGACGGCCGGATCCTCGGCCATGGCGTCCCGCAGTGCCCGGTTGAGCGCCTGCGCCATGGTGGCGGGCTTGCGCGCGGTGGTGGGGGCGGGGGCGGTCGCGGTGCTCATGAACCGGCTCCGGCGTGCTCGGTGTGGTCGGTCTGCCCGCCGTCGTGTTCGGCATCGAGCTCGGCGCGCAGCATGGCCGCCTGCTCACGCAGTTGGGGGGTCTGTTCGGCGTAGACGTGGGCGAAGAGGTCCATCGGGTCCAGCAGCGGTTCGGCGTTCATCCGCTCGCGCAGGTCCGCGGCCATCTTCTCGGCGGCCTCCTCCGCGGCGTGCCGCGTCGTGTCGTCGAGCAGCCCGCGCCCGTTCAGCTCCCGCTCCAGCAGGGTGATCGGGTCGTGTTCGCGCCAGGCCTCGACCTCGGCGTCCTCCCGGTAGCGGGTGGCGTCGTCGGCGTTGGTGTGCGCCTCCATGCGGTACGTGACCGCCTCGACGAGGGTCGGTCCGCCGCCCGAGCGGGCCCGCTCGACGGCTTCGGTGAGCACCTGGTGCACGGCGGGCGCGTCGTTCCCGTCCACGAGCCGGCCGGGCATGCCGTAGCCGACCGCCTTGTGGGCGAGCGAGGGGGCGGCGCTCTGCTTGTCGAGCGGTACGGAGATGGCGAAGCCGTTGTTCTGCACGAGGAAGACCACCGGCGCGTTCCAGACAGCCGCGAAGTTCAGCGCCTCGTGGAAATCGCCCTCGCTGGTGCCGCCGTCGCCGACCATGGCGAGCGCGACCACGTCGTCGCCCTGGAGGCGGGCGGCGTGCGCGAGGCCGACCGCGTGCGGCAGCTGGGTGGCCAGCGGGGTGCTGAGCGGTGCCACATGGTGTTCGCGCGGGTCGTAGCCCGTGTGCCAGTCGCCGCGCAGCAGGGTGAGCGCCTCGACCGGGTCCACACCGCGGGCGATCACGGCGAGCGTGTCGCGGTAGCTCGGGAAGAGCCAGTCCTGGGGGCGCAGCGCCATGGCGGCGGCGACCTCACAGGCCTCCTGACCGGTGCTGGAGGGGTAGACCGCCAGCCGGCCCTGCCGGGTCAGCGCGGTGGCCTGCCGGTTGTACCGGCGGCCGCGCACGAGCTGGCCGTAGAGCTCGGTGAGCAGCGCCGGGTCGATCTTGGCGGCGTCGGGGGTGCCCAGCAGCCGGAACGGTTCCGTCTCGGGCAGCAGCGGCGTGGCGTCGATGGGGGGGCGCTGGGGTCCCCCATGCCTGTGGCCAGGGGCGGGTTTCTGGTCCATGACGGTCATCGCGAGCACCTCCTCGTAGGTTGGAGGACGGATCACGTCCTCCCAACCGATTGTTCGGTTGTTGGAGGCATTTTGGCCACAGGTACGTTCAGCCTGTGGACAAACGGTTCTGCACAGCCTGGAATGGAGCCAGTCCGTCCATGGTAGGGAGGTCCGGGGGCATGCCGCGAGAACAGATGGCCGAGCCCGATCCGCAGAACCGTCCCCTCGATCCCATCGACCGGACGATTCTGCGACTGCTGCAGGAGGACGGACGTGCCTCGATCCGCTCTGTGGCCGAGCGCGTGCACGTTTCGCGGGCGAACGCCTACGCCCGGATCAACCGCCTCATCGAGGACGGCGTCATCCGCGGGTTCACCGCCCGGGTGGACCATGAACGCGCCGGGCAGGGCGCGTCGGCGTACATCACCCTCAAGATCGTTCAGAACTCCTGGCGGACGGTCCGGGAAACACTTCTCACTCTTCCGGGTGTAGCCCACATTGCCCTGGTAAGCGGAGATTTCGATGTGTTGATGCTGGTGCACACGGCGGACAACCGCAGCCTCCGCGAGCTCGTGCTGACCCGCATCCAGGCCATACCGGAGGTCCTCGGCAGCCGGACCCTCCTGGTCTTCGAGGAGACGGACCTCGTGGTCGACGACTGAGCCGGCCGGGGATCTCCCCGGCCGGCTCGTCCGTCGGCGCACTGCACACAGCCACTGCGCGTGGCCGCCGTGCGTCTCTCAGCCGCCGTACTTCTTCAGGAAAGCGGTGACCTTCGCCCAGTTCTCGGCGTCGTCGAGCATCGAGACGCCGTGGTGGATCCCGGTCACGATGTACAGCGAGTTCTCCTTGGCCTTCACCGAGGCCTTGCTGAGCGCCTTGGTGGAATCCGCGAACGCGGTGTCCCCGTCCGCCGCCATGTAGAAGACCGGCGCGGTCAGCCCCGGGACGGCGGCCGCCGCGTCCATCTGCCCGTACTGCTCGGGCGCGGAGAGCGAGACGACGGCGTCCGCCGGCGGCTGGACCTTCGCGGCGGCGGTCAGCACCGAGGTGCCGCCCTTGGAGGCGCCCATGAGCACCAGTTTCGTCGCCCCCTTGCCGCGCAGCAGCTGGGCACCCGCGACGACCTCGGGCACCTCGTCACCGTTGGAGTCGATCGCCAGCACCCGATAGCCGCTCTTGACCAGTTCGAGCGCCTTGGGGACCCACTGGCAGACGTTTCCGTCCGACTGGTGCGCGAGCACGATCCCGGCGGTGCCCGTGCCCGCCAGATAGCCGTCCACCGCGTTGCCGCCGGTGTCCTTGAAGGTGATCGAGCCGGCCTTGGCCTGGGCCTCGGTCAGACAGTCGAACGTCTTCACCGTGGCCGCCGGGGACGGCTCCGCCGTCGCCTTGCCACCGCTGCCGCCGTCGTCGCCACAGGCCGTCAGGAACAGGGGAAGCGCGGTGGCCAGAGCCGTGGCGGCGATCGCGCGGAAGGTCCGGGTGCGTCCAGCTGAATACATGGCTGGATGGTGTCGGCGGCCCCGTTCGGAGGTCAATGGTCTGGACCTCACGGTTCGGCTACGTGCGCAGCCCCTCGAAGGCCAGGCGTACCGCGGCGTCCGCGACGTGTTCCCCGTCGATCGCACCCTTGGCGTCCGGCCGGTACCACTCCACGATGGAGTTGATCATGCCGAAGAGCAGTCGCGTCGCCAGCCGGATGTCCATGTCGGAGCGGAGATCACCCTCGCTCGCGGCGGCCTTCAGCAGGTCGGACACCCGCTGGTCGAACTCCCGGCGCCGCTCCATCGCCCAGCGTTCGGTGCTGGTGTTCCCGCGCACCCGCAGCAGCAGGGTGACGTAGGGCAGCTCCTCCATGAGCACCTCGGCGGTGCGCCGGGTGACGTACTCCAGCCGCTCGATCGCCCGCCCCTGGCGTGCCCGCGGCTCCTCCAGAATGCCGAACAGGCCGTCCAGGGCCCGCCCGACGGCGCGGTGGAGCAGTTCCTCCTTGCCGCGCACATGGTGGTAGATCGAGGACTTGGAGATTCCGGCGGCGCGGGAGAGGTCCTCCATGGAGGTGCCGTCGTAGCCGCGCTCGTTGAACACCTCGACGGCGACGGCAAGCAGCGTGTCGGGGGTGTACGTGTCCCGTTTGACGCGGGGACTGGGGGGCTCGGCCATGGTCACGATTAGAACAGCTTCCCCTCGGCCGCCGTACGGCGGCGCAGCAGCGCCGACGGGGCGTAGCGGCCACCGGGGCACGAATCGTGCAGCTCGGACAGGACCTCGCACACCCAGTGCGCGCCGAGGCGGTCGCCCCACTCCAGCGGACCGAGCGGATAGTTCACGCCGAGCCGCATCGCGGTGTCGATGTCGGCGGGCGAGGCGACCGCCTTGGCGACCGCGTCGGCGGCGAGGTCCACGAGCATCGCCACCGTCCGGGCGACGATCATGCCGGGGACGTCCTCGATCACGCTGACCTGCTTGCCCAGCGCCTGGAACAGCCCGACGGCCGCCAGGACCGCTTCGGGCCGTGCGGTGTCGCCGGGTGCCAGCGCGATCCGGGTGGCGGCCCGGTAGTCCAGCGCGAGGTCGAAGTGGATGACGCTGTCGCCGCGCTCGGTGGCGTAGGAGCCGTCGGCGAGGAAGAGCCAGTCGTCGTCACCCAGGAGGATCGCCCCGGGGCCGCCCTCCTCGTGGTCGACGTGGATACCCGCCTCCTCCATGAGGGCGACGAGTTCCGCCGCCGGCCCCAGGTCGCCGAGGACCGTCACCTGCTCGGGCGCGGGCGCCGGAGCCGCCGTCGCCGCGAGCGGCCGGTCCTCGTCCCCGTACCGGAACCAGCCGCGCCCCGACTTGCGGCCGAGCAGTCCGGATTCGACGAGGCGGCGCTGGGCGAGGGACGGCGTGAACTTGGGGTCGTGGAAGAACGACTCCCAGACGGACCGGGTGACGGCCTCGTTCACGTCCTGGCCGATCAGGTCGGTCAGCTCGAAGGGGCCCATCGCGAATCCGCCGCACTCGCGCAGGACCGCGTCGATGGTGGCGGGATCGGCGGCCCCCTCCTCGTGGAGGCGGAACGCCTCGGCGTAGAAGGGTCGGGCGATCCGGTTGACGATGAAGCCAGGGGTGTCGGTGCAGCGCACCGGGGACTTTCCCCAGGCGGCGGCGGTCGCGTACACGGTGGCCGCCGCGTCCTCGTCGGTGGTGGCGGCGGAGACCACCTCCACGAGGGGGAGGAGCGGCGCCGGGTTGAAGAAGTGCAGGCCGACGAAGCGTCCGGGACGGCGCAGAGCGCCGGCGACGGCGGTCACGGAGAGCGAGGAGGTGTTGGTGGCGAGCAGGCACGCGTCGTCGACGACGTCCTCCAGCTCGCTGAAGAGCCGCTGCTTGGCCGGCAGGTCCTCGATGATCGCCTCGATGACGAGAGCGGCGTCGGCGAGCTCGCCGAGGGTGGCGGCGGGAGCGAGCCGGGCCAGCGCGGCATCACGTTCGGCCGCGTCCATCCGGCCCTTTTCAGCCAGCCGGGCGATCCGTGCTGCCACCGCCGACGCACCGCGCTCGGCGCTGCCGGGAGCGGCGTCGTAGAGCCGCACGCGATGGCCCGCGACCAGTGCGACCTGGGCGATTCCCTGGCCCATCGTGCCGGCGCCGATGACAGCAACGGTGCGGGTTCGATCAAGCGCGATCATGATGCCGACTGCTCCTCGCCAAGTTGTCCACAGGTCCGGCCGCCCTCTTGAACCGACCGAACATTCGGTTAATCTAGCGGTGTTCCCATATCCAGCCCAGCTCGACGAGGAGTTGGTCCCCATGGCCGCCGATCTCACCGCTGTCCCGTTGATCGAACGGCATCGCGGCACTCTCGACAAGGCACTCGAAGCGATCAGGACCCGCGAGTTCTGGTCGCCGTACCCCGAACATCCGAAGGCTTACGGAGACGGAGCCGACGGCAAGGCCGCGTTCGACGCCCTCCTGGGGCAGCGCTTCGCGCTCGACCAGCCCGGCACCGACGACTGGACCGGACGCGAGACCTCGCCCTACGGGATCGAGCTTGGGGTCGACTACCCGCACCCGGACATCGAGGTGCTGCTGCCGGCGATGCGGGCGGGCATCCCCGCGTGGCGGGACGCGGGCCCCGAGCTGCGGGCGATGGTGTGCCTGGAGATCCTGGCACGGATCAATGCCAGGACCAACGAATTCGCCCATGCGGTGATGCACACCTCGGGCCAGGCCTTCACGATGGCGTTCCAGGCCGGTGGGCCCCATGCGCAGGACCGCGGCCTGGAGGCCGTGACCTACGCGTACGCCGAGCAGGTCCGCACCCCGGATTCGGCGGAGTGGGTCAAACCGCAGGGAAAGCGGGACCCGCTGCGGCTGCAGAAGGCCTTCACGGCCGTCCCGCGCGGCGTCGCCCTGGTGGTCGGCTGCAACACCTTCCCGACGTGGAACGGCTACCCGGGCATCTTCGCCTCCCTGGCGACCGGTAACCCCGTGCTGGTCAAGCCGCACCCCCGTGCCGTTCTGCCGCTCGCGCTGACCGTCACGGTCGCCCGCGAGGTGCTGGCCGAGGCGGGCTTCGACCCGAACCTGGTCGCGCTGGCCGCCGAGCGGCCCGGTGAAGGGCTGGCCAAGACCCTCGCCGTGCGGCCCGAGATCCGCATCATCGACTACACCGGCTCCACCGCCTTCGGCGACTGGCTGGAGACCAACGCCCGCCAGGCGCAGGTCTACACCGAGAAGGCCGGCGTCAACACCGTCGTCATCGACTCGACGGACAACTACAAGGGGATGCTCAGCAACCTGGCCTTCTCGCTGTCCCTGTACAGCGGCCAGATGTGCACCACCCCGCAGAACCTGCTCATCCCCCGCGACGGCATCACCACCGACGCGGGCCACCGGAGCTACGACGAGGTGGTGGCCGATCTGGCCACGTCCGTCGAAGGGCTGCTCGGTGACGACGCCCGGGCCAACGCCCTGCTGGGCGCGCTGGTCAACCCGGATGTGAAGACACGCCTGGAGGCGGCACCCTCGATCGGTGAGGTGGCACTCGCCTCCCGGGCGGTCACCCACCCGGACTTCCCGGACGCGACGGTCCGTACACCGGTGCTGGTGAAGCTGGACGGGGCCAAGCCCGACGACCAGGCCGCGTATCTGACGGAGTGCTTCGGACCGGTGTCGTTCGCCGTCGCGGTCGACTCCACGGCCGACGCGGTGGAGCTGCTGCGCCGTACGGTCCGGGAGAAGGGCGCCATGACGGTCGGCGGCTACACCACCTCGGCCGACGTCGAGCGGCTGCTGGAGGAGGCGTGCTGGGAGGAATGCGCCCAGCTCTCCCTGAACCTGACCGGCGGGGTGTACGTCAACCAGACGTCGGCCTTCTCCGACTTCCATGGTTCCGGCGGCAACCCGGCGGCCAACGCGGCGCTGTGTGACGGGGCATTCGTGGCCGGGCGCTTCCGGGTCATCGAGGTGCGCAGGCCCGCATAGCGCGAGCCTCTCCCCATCCGGCCCCGTCCCGAGTTGCCCTGTCACTCCGGACGGGGCTCCCCCGCCCGTTCAGCACCGGTTCCGGCCCAGCTCAGCGCCCTGGCGGGGCAGCCCTCCCGGAGCCGTACGCTGAGGCCATGACGGAAGCGGAAGACGAGGCCGGGCGCGCGGCGCGACAGTGGCGCGAGGCGGCCCCCGGTGCTGTTCTGCTCGACGGCTTCCACGCCCTCAAGCACGCGCTGCGCTTCGGCGCCGAGGTACGGCTGGCACTGACCAGTGACCGGGCCGCCGCCCTGGCGCTCGCCGAGGAGCTCGCGGACGATGTGACCGACCGGCTCCGCGCGATCCTCGTCGAAGTTCCCGGCCAGGTGCTGCGCGAGCTGCTGCCGAGAATCCATCCGACCGGTGTGGCCGCGCTCGCCGTCAGGCCCAGCGCCGGCTCCAACCTCGCCGCGCTGAACGCGGCTCCCCGGCAGTCACCCGTCGTCGTCCTGGACAATCCGCGGAACCTCGGCAACATCGGGGCCGTGATCCGGCTGGCCGCCGGGTTCGGTGCGACCGGGGTGGTCACCACCGGGGACATCGACCCCTGGCACCCGAACGTCGTGCGCGCGAGCGCCGGCCTGCACTTCGCCACCGCCGTCGAACGGCTGGACCTCCCCGACCTGCCGGCCGGGCCGCTCTATGTCCTGGATCCGGAGGGGAAGGACATCCGGTCGACGGTGATCCCGGACGACGCGCTGCTCGCGTTCGGCTCGGAGCGGCACGGGATCTCGCCGGAGATGCGCGGGCGGGCGACCGAACTGATCGCGGTACCCATGCGCCCGCACGTCTCCAGCTTCAACCTGGCCACCACGGTGGCGATGGCGCTCTACCACTGGCTGCCCGCCCCGGGCGCCGGCCGTATCCAGGGCTTGTCCCAGGACGTATCCAGGACGTATCCAGGGCCTGTCCGGCCCTAGACGCGGTAGCCGTCTCCCGCACCACCGGGTTCGCCATGAGCCAGCTGCGGCTCGGTGGCGGGCCGCCCGATCGTCGTACCCAACTCCCGTACCTGGTCCTGGTCCTGATCCTGGTCACGCGGGTCGCCGGTGCGGGGGCCGGCCTGGCCGCGCAGACCGCTCGGCACGAGACCGGCGATCCGGCTGCCCGCCCAGCGCAGGAAGTTCGTCGGCAGGAAGACCGCGTCGGCGGCGATCATCGCGAGGGAGAAGAACGGCAGGCCGAGCACGATCGCGATCGAGGCGTGCTCGATGATCATCGCGACGAGCAGCACGTTCTTCACCCGGCGGTTGAAGAGCGTGAAGGGGAAGGCGACCTGCACGATCACCGTGCCGTAGGTGATCGCCATGACGATGAGACCGGCACCGGCGAGGGCGTGCGAGAGCTCGGGCCAGGGGGTGAAGTCGTCCAGGTGCAGCGGGTAGTACAGCGCGGTACCGTCCTGCCAGCGGGAGCCCTGGATCTTGTACCAGCCGGCCGTCGCGTAGATCAGGCAGACCTCGACGACGATCACGAGCATGCCGCCGTTGTGGACGATGTTGGCGAGGATGTCCAGCACCTTGCGGGGCTCGCCGGCCGCGTAGCGCCGCACCGCCCACCAGGCCGCCTGCGCCAGCCAGAAGCCCCAGAAGGTCAACCCCCAGAACTGGCCGAGCTTCCCCAGCAGGGTGATGACGACGAGCGCGGCGCCGAGCAGCGACCACAGGACCACGCCGGTCACGTCCGGGTCCGGCTTCTCGGCGCGTTCCGGGGTCAGGTCCCGCGTCCGATCCTTCGTCCGCTCCAGCAGCCGGTCGGCGCGTCGCTTGTCGAGGGACCAGACCTGGCCGCAGCGGGTCAGCACGAGGTAGATCGCCATCAGGTGGATGACGTTGTCGCCGCCGTCGCCCATGAAGATGCTGCGGTTCTGCAGCGACAGCACCCCGACCATGAACAGCAGCGAGGCCGTACGGGTCCGCCAGCCGAGCAGCAGCAGCAGGCTCGCGATGATCGAGCCCGCGTAGACCACCTCGAACCAGAGCTGACTGTCGGTCCACATCAGCACGCTGAACGCGCCGGTGCCGTTGTCAGCCATCAGCCGCTGGGCCATGCCCCAGGTCCACACGCCGTCGGGGCCGTACAGCTCCGCCCGCTGCGGCCACTCACGCAGCAGGAAGAGCAGCCAGGTCAGCGAGAAGCCGATCCGGACGACCGCGCTCTGGTACGGCCCCACAGCGGTATTGGTGATCCGGGCCAGACCACGGGTCAGCCCGGTGTCGAGCGTGCCGCCGAGCCCCGCGAAGGGGGAGGGCGGCAGATCCTTGCGAGCGCTCACGAGGCCTTCTCCTGTCCGGAGGTGGCCACCGACCACCAGAGCGTCTCCTGGTACTGCGTCTCGTTGTTGGGCTTCGCGTCGGTCCACGACGGCGGAGCGACCCACACGGTCGCGGAGCGGGCCTGCACGCGGACGACGTCACCGCCGTTCAGCTGGGGACCGAACCGGTTCTCCACGATCCGCTGCACGTACTCCTGGCTGAGCTGGCCGCGCACACCGGTGGGTGTGTTGTTGGCGCCGTGCGAGGAGGTGTAGAAGCTCCAGGCGCGGCGCAGCTCGTTCTGCCGGGTGTGGCTGGGGGCGACGGTGTGCCGGATGCCGGTCAGATCGACCGCGGTGAGGTCGACCCAGCCGGTCGTCTGCAGCCGGCCGTCGGGGCTGCGCACCTCGGCGCGCGCCTGCACGTGGATGTTCTGCTGCAGCGGGTCGGGCGCGAAGAGCTTCCAGTTCTGCTCGAACTCGGGGTAGATGTACGAGTCGACCGTGGACTGGTACTCCTTGCTGGCCGTGTTCGACGGCGCGACGTGCAGGAACACCATGGCGAGGTGGAAGACGACGCCGACCGCGACAGCCGCGACGGCGAGCGAGACCACGACCCAGGATCCGGTGGACAAGGACGGCAGCTGCCCCGTTCCGGCAGCCTCTCCGGAGGCCTCTCCCGCGTCCGTACCCGCGTCCGCTCCGGCCTCGCCGTCCGTCCGGGTCCCGGCCGCGTCTCCGGAGCTGTCGACGGCCCTGTCGCCGGCCCCGGCCGCCGCCACCGGACCGGCGCCCGCTCCCGGATCAGTGCCCGGTCCCGTCCCCGGTTCCGGCCTCTCAGGTGGCTCCATGGTCTCCCCGTTCCTCACCGCGTTCCGCTTCCGCACGGAACGCTACTCATGCCCTCGCGCCACCGGTGACCGTACTGGGTTATCCACAGCCGCCGGGATGGCCTTGACACCCTAAGGCGCTCGACCGACCATTGAACCGAACGATCGGTCGGTCGGTTGAGCCGGAGCGGGACAACGTAGGGGGCACACATGACCACGGCAGCCACGGTCGAGGAGGCGGCACCGCAGGCCGGTCTTCTCGCCGCTTTCGAGTCGGCACTCGCCGAAGACTCGCGGATCGAGCCGCGTGACTGGATGCCCGACGCGTACCGCGCCACGCTTATCCGCCAAATGGCGCAGCACGCCCATTCCGAGATCATCGGAATGCAGCCCGAGGCGAACTGGATAAGCCGCGCGCCCTCGCTGCGCCGCAAGGCGATCCTGATGGCCAAGGTGCAGGACGAGGCCGGGCACGGGCTGTATCTCTACAGCGCCGCGGAAACCCTCGGCGTCGGCCGTGACGAGCTGCTCGACAAACTGCACGCCGGCCGCCAGCGGTACTCGTCGATCTTCAACTACCCCACCTTGACCTGGGCCGATGTCGGAGCGGTCGGCTGGCTCGTGGACGGCGCCGCGATCACCAACCAGGTGCCGCTGTGCCGCTGCTCGTACGGGCCGTACGCACGGGCCATGGTGCGGATCTGCAAGGAGGAGTCCTTCCACCAGCGGCAGGGGTACGAACTGCTGCTGGCGCTCAGCCGGGGCACCGAAGCGCAGCACGCCATGGCGCAGGACGCGGTGGACCGCTGGTGGTGGCCGTCGCTGATGATGTTCGGCCCGCCGGACACCGAGTCCGGGCACTCCGAGCAGTCCATGGCCTGGAAGATCAAGCGGCACTCCAACGATGAGCTGCGGCAGCGCTTCGTCGACATCTGCGTCCCGCAGGCCGAGGTGCTCGGGCTCACCCTCCCCGACCCCGGCCTGCGGTGGAACGAGGAGCGCGGCGCCCATGACTTCGGGGACATCGACTGGACCGAGTTCCACGAGGTGCTGCGCGGCAACGGGCCGTGCAACGAACAGCGGATAACCCAGCGCCGCACCGCCCATGAGCAGGGCGCCTGGGTCAGGGAAGCGGCCACGGCATACGCGGCCAAGCAGGGAACCGAGCACGGAGAGGTGCGCTGATGACTGCCAACGACTGGCCGCTGTGGGAGGTCTTCGTCCGCAGCCGGCGCGGACTCAGCCACAGCCACGCGGGCAGCCTCCACGCGCCCGACGCGGAGATGGCGCTGCGCAACGCACGCGACCTCTACACCCGGCGTGCCGAAGGCGTGTCGATCTGGGTGGTCCCGTCCACGCAGATCACCGCCTCGTCGCCGGACGAGAAGGACTCGTTCTTCGAGCCGGCGGGGGACAAGCCGTACCGGCACCCGACCTTCTACAAGATCCCGGAAGGGGTGCGGCACCTGTGAACCCGGTACTCGTCAGCACGGCACTGCCTCTCGGTGACGACGCCCTGGTGCTCGCCCAGCGACTGGGGGAGTGGGCCGGACACGCACCGGTCCTCGAGGAGGACGTCGCGCTCGCCAACATCGCGCTGGACCTGCTGGGCCAGGCCCGGGTGCTGCTCTCCCTCGTCGGCGACGAGGACGAGCTGGCCTTCGGCCGGGAGGAACGCGCCTTCCGCAACGTCCAGCTCGTCGAGCAGCCGAACGGCGACTTCGCGCACACCATCGCCCGCCAGCTGTACTTCTCGACGTACCAGGAGCTGCTCTACACGGAGCTGGCCCAGGGCGACAGCGAGCTGGCGCCGCTGGCCGCGAAGGCGGTGAAGGAGGTCGCCTACCACCATGACCACGCCCGGCAGTGGACGCTGCGGCTCGGCGACGGCACGGCCGAGAGCCATGAGCGCATGCAGCGCGGGCTGGACGCCCTGTGGCGGTTCACCGGCGAACTGTTCCAGCCCGTGGAGGGGCTGGGCACCGACCTCGGCGCGCTGCGCGAGCCCTGGCTGGAGCGGGTATCGGCCGTCGTCCGGCAGGCCACGCTGACGATGCCGGAAGGCCCGGACGTGACGTCCTGGTCGGCGGGCGCCGGCAGACAGGGCATCCACACCGAGTCGTTCGGCCGGATGCTCGCCGAAATGCAGCACCTGCACCGTGCCCACCCGGGTGCGACATGGTGACCGGCGGCGACATGGTGACCGGCGGCGGCACGGTGACCGACGGCGCGCCGGGCGGCGCTCCGGCCGAAGAGATAGCCGTGGGCACGCCGGACGGCGTGCTGGAGGCGGAGCTGCTGCGGCTCGCGGGCTCGGTCCCGGACCCGGAGCTGCCGGTGCTCTCCCTCGCCGAGCTGGGAGTGCTGCGCGGTCTGCAGCTGGTCGGCCCCGGCCGCGTCGAGGTGCAGCTGACGCCGACCTACACCGGCTGCCCGGCCATCGACACGATGGTCACCGACATCACCCAGGTCCTGCGCGAGCACGGTATGGCCGAGGTGTCCGTCCGTACGGTGCTGTCGCCTGCCTGGTCGACCGACGCGATCAGCGCCGAGGGGCGCCGCAAGCTCGCCGAGCACGGCATAGCGCCGCCGCGCCCGGTCGGCAGCGGCGGCCCGGTGCCGCTCGAACTGTCGGTGCGCTGCCCGCACTGCGGCTCGGTGGACACCACCGTGCTGAGCCGGTTCTCCTCCACCGCGTGCAAGTCCCTGCGCCGTTGCGAGAGCTGCCGCGAACCGTTCGACCACTTCAAGGAGTTGTGAATGTTCCATCCGCTCCGGGTCACCGGGATCGAGCGGCTCACGGACGATTCGGTGACCGTGACCTTCGACGTGCCGGCCCCCCTGCGCGAGACGTACCGCTTCGCGGCAGGCCAGCACCTCGCGGTGCGCCGGTTCGTGGACGGCTCCGAGATCCGGCGGACGTACTCGGTCTGCGACCCGGCTCCCGGGCCCGGGGGGCCGGAGAGCCTGCGGGTCGGCGTGCGGCTGGTCGAGGACGGTGAGTTCTCGGTGTACGCCCACAAGGAGCTGGCGGTGGGCGACCTGGTGGACGTCATGCCGCCGATGGGCCGGTTCATCCTCGATCCGCGCCCCGGCTACTTCGCGGCCGTGGTCGGCGGCAGCGGCATCACGCCGGTGCTCTCCCACATCGCCACCGTGCTCGGGCGGGAGCCGTCGGCCCGCTTCTGTCTGGTGCGCAGCGACCGGACGGCCGCTTCGACGATGTTCCTGGAGGAGATCGCCGACCTCAAGGACCGCTATCCGGACCGGCTCCAGCTGGTGAACGTGCTGTCCCGCGAGGACCAGCAGGCCGGGCTGCCGTCCGGCCGGCTGGACCAGGAGCGGCTGACCGCCCTGCTGCCCGCGCTGCTGTCGGTGGAGACGGTGGACGGGTGGTACCTGTGCGGCCCCTTCGGGCTGGTGCGGGGAGCCGAGCAGGCGCTGCGCGGACTCGGGGTGGACCGGTCCCGGATCCACCAGGAGATCTTCCATGTGGACGACGGCCCGGTGACCGGCCCCGCCCGGACCCCGGCCGCGGTCGGCAGTGTGGTCGCCGCGACGCTCGACGGGCGCGGGGGGAGCTGGCCGTCCGAGGGCGGCGAGTCCGTCCTGGAGACGGTGCTGCGCAACCGCTCGGACGCCCCGTACGCCTGCAAGGGCGGGGTGTGCGGGACCTGCCGGGCCCGGCTGGTGTCGGGCGAGGTGCGGATGGACCGGAACTTCGCGCTGGAGCCGGACGAGACCGAGGCCGGCTATGTGCTGGCCTGTCAGTCGCATCCGCTCACCGACCGGGTGGAGCTGGACTTCGACGCGTAACGGTGGTCCCCCGCTATTCCCTCTCACTAGAACGTGTTCTAACCTGACGCACTGTCAGGGACCGTAGCGGTGGGAGGGGCTAGCAGTGGACTTCAGCTTCACCGAGGAGCAACTGGCGGCGGTCGAGGCGGCGCGGGCCGTGTTCTCGGGAGTCGCGCCGGACTCGGTCCCCAGCCCCGCGCTGACCCACGGGGCCGTCGCCGAGGACTTCGACCGCGCCCTCTGGCGCAAGCTCGCGGACAGCGATCTGCTGAGCCTCGCCATGGCCGGCACCTACGGCGGCGCCGGTCTCGACCCGATAGCGCTGTGCCTCGTGCTGCGTGAGGCCGGCAAGGTGCTCGCCCGGGTGCCGCTGCTGGAGACCTACGCCGCCGGGCTCGCCGTACAGACCTACGGCTCCGCGGCGCTGCGCGCCCGGCTGCTTCCGGCGGCGGGCAGCGGCGGGGTCGTCCTCACCGTCGCCGCCAACGGCCGCACCGGCCATGACGGGGCCGAGCTCTCCGTTCAGGCCCGGCAGCACCAGGACGACGGGACCGAGGAGCCGGGCCAGTGGCTGCTCGACGGGGTGCAGACCGCCGTCCCATGGGCGCAGCAGGCCGATCACATCCTGGTGCCGGCCCACACCACCGAGGGCCGGCCGGTCATCGCGGTGGTCCCCCGGCTCCACGAGGGCGTCACGCTCGCCGAGCAGGTCTCCACCAGCGGTGAGCGGTTCGCCGAGATCACGTTCGACGGGGTACGGATCCCGGCCGATGACGTCATCACCGCGGACGGCGCCTGGGAGTGGCTGCGCAATGTGCTCGCCACCGGCACCTGCGCCCTGGCACTGGGCCTCGGCGAGGCGGTCCTCGGCATGACCAGCTCCTACGCTGGCAAGCGTGAGCAGTTCGGGTACCCCATCGCGACCTTCCAGGCGGTCGCGGTGCAGGCCGCCGACCGCTACATCGACCTGCGGGCGATGGAGGCCACCCTCTGGCAGGCCGCCTGGCGGCTGAGCATCGACACCCCCGGCGCGCTGCCCTTCACCGGCGATGTCGCGGTCGCGAAGATCTGGGCGTCGGAGGGCGTACGGCGGGTCGTGCAGACCGCGCAGCACCTGCACG
Source organism: Streptomyces sp. SID13666 (assembly GCF_010548325.1). Taxonomy (NCBI): domain Bacteria; kingdom Bacillati; phylum Actinomycetota; class Actinomycetes; order Kitasatosporales; family Streptomycetaceae; genus Streptomyces; species Streptomyces sp. SID13666. The sequence goes on from NZ_JAAGLX010000024.1 coordinate 48,239, forward strand.
GCGGCTTCGGCGCGGACACCGACTACGCACTGCACCGCTACCACGCCTGGGCCAAGCAGCTGGAGCTGTCGCTCGGTCCCGCCGCCGCCCACGAGGAGGTCCTGGGCGACCTGATCGCCGCCCACCCGCTCGGTTGAGGCCTGGGGGCCTGCTACAGGACGAAGGCCGGGCCGCCGCCGTCCGACACCAGCGGCCGCCCGGCCGCTTCCCAGCCGAGCATCCCGCCGTCCACGTTCACCGCGTCGACGCCCTGGGCGATCAGGTACTGGGCGACCTGCGCCGACCGTCCGCCGACCCGGCAGACCACATGCACCGTGCCGCCGTCCGGCACCTCGGCGATCCGGCTCACGACCTCACCCATGGGGATGTGGAGGGCGTGCTGCGCGTGCCCGGCCGCCCACTCGTCGTTCTCCCGGACGTCCAGCAGGATGCCATCGGCCGGAACACCGGCGGCGTCGACGGCGGGCAGCTGGGAGTTGAACATGGGAAGGGCCTCCTCGGCACAACGAGCTCAGCACGGGCTCGGCGCGGGCTCAGCTCGCGTTCAGCGGGCTCAGCGCGCACGACACACACAGCGGACCTGAGAAAACTACCTCAGCCCTCAGCGGGCCGGACCAGCTCGGCGAGCCGTGCCTCCCGCGCCCCGACCTGTTCCAGCAGCTGCTCGGCGATCTCGTTGAGCAGCCCGTCAGGATCGTCGGGGGACAGCTTCATCATCTGCCCGATCGCGCTGCCGTCCAGATCCGTGGCGATCACGGACAGCGCCTCCTTGCGTTCGGCCAGCCACTCCAGCCGGGCGTAGAGCACCTCCGCCTCGGTCGGCAGCTCCTCCTCGAGCACCGGCCCGGCCTCCCACTCCGCCCCCAGCTCGCGCAGCCGGTCCTCGTCGGCGTCCGCGTAGGCCTCGTTGACCCGCGCGATGAAGACGCTGCGCCGCTCCTTCTCCGCCTCGTCCTGCGCCAGGTCCGGGTGCGCCTTGCGGGCGAGCTCGCGGTAGAGCCGCTGCGCCTCCTTGCCCGGCCGCACCCGGCGCGGCGGATTGGGGTCCTCGACCGGCCGCACACCGTCCTGGCCGAGCATCCCCTCGAAGAGCTCCTCTATGCCCGGCATGGGCATGACTAGGGCGCGGGCCTCCCAGGCCCGCTCGATGTCCTCACGGTCGCCGCTGTTCGCCGCCACCGCCTCCGCGATCAGGGCGTCCAGCTCGTCCAGCCGGGCATACATCGGGCCGAGCCGCTGGTGATGCAGCCGGGAGAAGTTGTCCACCTCGACCCGGAAGGTCTCCACCGCGATCTCGAACTCGATGAGCGCCTGCTCAGCGGCGCGCACCGCCTTCGCCAACCGCTGGGAGGCCGCTTGATCCACCTGTTCCGCTTCCGGGTTCGTCACCCGCACAGCGTACGGATTCCGGCGGCCCCCCGTCCCGGGGCCCGGCACCGAAGCCATGCCCCGGAGCCGTACCGCCGGGCCCCACACCCCTTCCGCACCCCCGAAAGATTCCGTTTCGCACCGGATCAAGACCGGATCAAGACCGGCTCGGACCGGATCGGACCGCAACCGAGGCAGGTCCGAGGCAGGTCCGAGCCAGGACCGACGCCCTAGATTCCGAGTTCCGCCGCGACCTTCCCCGTCCTGATCGCGCCGAGCAGCTCCGCGTGATCGGCCTCCGTGCGGTCCGCGTACGCCACCGCGAAGGACGTGATCGCCGTGTCCAGCTCCTCGTTCTTGCCGCAGTACCCGGCGATCAGCCGCGGATCCGCGCTGTGCGAGTGCGCCCGCGCGAGCAGCGCCCCGGTCATGCGCGCGTAGTCGTCGATCAGCCCCGCCTCCAGCGACGCCGGATCCACGCTCCCCTTCCGGTTCCGGAACTGGCGCACCTGGTAGGGCAGCCCGTCCACGGACGTCCACCCCAGCAGGATGTCGCTGACCACCTGCATCCGCTTCTGCCCGAGCACCACCCGCCGGCCCTCGTGCGCATCGTGCGAGCCGTGCGCGGAGCTGGAGGCGGCATCCGCCTCCGCGGTGTCGAATCCGGCCTTCGCCACGTACGGCCGCAGCGCGGACGCCCGCGCCTCCTTCACCTGGAGCACCAGCGGCTCCCCCAGGTGGTCGAGCAGCAGCACCACATACGACCTGGTCCCCACGCTGCCGGTCCCCACCACCCGGAACGCCACATCGTGCACCGCGTAGCGCGCGAGCAGCGGCAGCCGGTCCTCCGACACCGTCCGCAGATAGCCGTCCAGCGCTCCGGCGACCGCCGCGGCCTCCGCGTCCGGCACCCGCCGCAGCACGGGCAGCGCGTCGACGAAGCGCCGTCCGCCGTCTTCCAGCAGCTCGGTCGACCGCGCGACGAACTTCGCGCTGGTGTTCTTCCGCGCCTTGGCCGACACCTGTTCCAGCGTGCCCAGCAGATCGCGCGCGTCCGCGTGCGCGACCAGCTCCTCGTGCGCGATGGCGTTCCACGCGTCCAGCACCGGCAGCTTGGCCAGCAGCCGCATGGTGCGCCGGTACGCGCCGACCGCGTCGTACGCCGCCGACCGGCAGATGTCCTCGGACGCGCCCGCCTCCCGCCCGGCGAGCACCAGCGAGGCCGCGAGCCGCTTCACATCCCATTCCCACGGGCCGAGCAGCGTCTCGTCGAAATCGTTGATGTCCATGACCAGCCGGCCGCGGGCGTCGCCGTAGAGGCCGAAGTTCGCGGCGTGCGCGTCACCGCAGATCTGGGCACCGACACCGGTCACCGGGGTGTCGACGAGATCGGCCGCCATCAGCCCGGCGGAACCGCGCAGGAAGGAGAACGGGCTCGCCGCCATCCGTCCGACGCGGAGCGGTATCAGCGCTTCGATCCGGCCGGAATTCGACGCCTCCAGCGCCCCCAGCGGGCCCGGCCGGTCACCGCCGGCCGGCAGCTGGTCGTGTGCCGACCTGGGCACCCGGCCCCGCAGGGTTTTGCCCGCGGTCCTCGCCGTGGCCTCGTGCGGCCAGCGCGCGAACCCTGTGGTCCGCGGCACCCTCAACTCGCTCATGCGCTCTCCCCGTCAGCGAGCGGACGCCCCGATGCCACTTACCCCACCACTGGGGGCAATCTGGCCATTTGGTCGACCCCGCCCGAAGTTTCGTGCTTGCCTTGAGCCAGGACCCTACTCAGCGCCGAACCGCAGGTGCACGACGTTGAACGAGATGACCCGGCTTTCCCAGTCCGCCGATACGGCCAAAAGCCCGTCCAAGGGTTCGGCCGCCGGCGCGGAAGCGAAGACGGAGAAGGACGTGTCCGTCGACTCTGCCTCCGGAAACGGCAGCGGCAGCACAGCCGGCACCGCGGCCGACAGCGCGGCCGACAGCGCGGCCGGCAACGGCTCCGCCGCGGCGCCGCTGGCCACCACCGGGGTGGCCGCGCTCCTGCGGCTCGCCGTCATCTGCGTGGATCCCGACGGCCGCGTCTCCTACTGGAACCGCGGCTCCGAGGAGCTCTTCGGCCACCGCTGGGAAGGCGTTTTCGGCCATCGTGCCTCCGGGCTGCTGACCGCCTCCGGCGCTCCGCACGAGGACACCCTCGATCTGCTGGACGACCTCACCCACCCCGCCTGGGCCGGTTCGCTCGCCACCACCGACCGGGACGGCACCGTTCGCGACGTGCTGTGGTGGACGTACCGGATCATGGAACCCGCCGGCCGCAGCCTGCTGGCCATCGCCGCCAACGCCAAGCCACTGCGCGCCGGTTCGCTGCGGATCGCCCTCGGCGACCGCCTGCTGCCGTACGCCGCGGAGGAGCCGGCGCGCGAGGCCCGCGAGGGCATCTCGGTCTCCGCCCAGCTCGCGCCCGTCCCCGACCTGGCGCACGCCCGGCAGCTGACCAACCGGCTCGGCATCGTCCTGCCCCGGGTGAGCGCCGGCCGCCTCGAACGGATCATGCGGCAGGTCGTCCCGCTCGGCTACCCCGTCCTGCGGGTGGACGGCAGCACGGAACTCCCGGTCCTGCCCAGGGAGTACGAGGCCGATGGCGGAACGTTGCGCCCGGCCCGCACCAACCGCCGGGAGCTGCTCCCCGCACCCCGTTCGGGCTCCGGAACGTCCGTCGAGGCGACGGTCGCACCGGCCGCCGGGAACTCGGCCGGCAACTCCGCCATGGGCCGGACCACCGGGGTACGCACCGGCGCCGACGGCCTGACCGCCGTCCCCGCCGTACCGGTCTTCGCGACGCCCGCTCCCGGCCATGTGCTGGACGAGCAGCTCGCGTTACTCCGTGAGACCGGCACCAAGGTCGGCAGCACCCTCGATCTCGACACCACCGCACGCGAGCTGTGCGCCGTGACCGTCCCGCGCTTCGCGGACTTCGCGGCGATCCTCATCGTCGACCAGCTGTTCTCCGACACCGAGCTGCCGAAGGACGACCGGCCGTCCGACACCGTCCTGCTCCGCCGGGTCGCCGTCGCCCTGCACGGGCCGCCCGGCGCCTGGGACAGCGCCGTCCCGGAGGGCGAGTTGATCACCCTCTCCGCCGACGACATCACCCCCCGCCTGAGCGAGCCGCTGCTCGTCCCCGTCATCGAACCGGGGCTCGCCCAGGACCTCGCGCTCGACCTGGGCGTGCCGGCCCTCGGCCCGCTGCTGCCCGGCCGTTCCATGGTCGTGGTCCCGCTCACCGCTCGCGGTACGGTCCTCGGCCGGATGTGCTTCCTGCGCCAGCCGAACCGGCGCCCGTTCGATGCCAAGGACGCCGCGACCGCCGGCGAGATCGTCACCCGCGGCGCCGTCCACCTCGACAACGCCCGGCTGCACCGCTTCGAGTCCCGGGCCGCCGCGACGCTGCAGCGCAGCATGATGCCGACCCGGCCGCCCAAGATCCCCGGCGTGCGCATCGCGCACCACTACATGCCGGGCGACCGCCAGGCGCAGGTCGGCGGCGACTGGTTCGACGCGATCCAGCTCCCGGGCGGCCGTGTCGCGCTCATCGTCGGCGATGTGATGGGGCACGGCCTGATCAGCGCCGCCGTCATGGGCCAGTTCCGCACGTCCGTCATCACCATGGCCGCCCTCGACCTGCCGCCGGCGCAGCTGCTGCGGCACCTCGACAACCTCGCGCACCGGCTGGGCCCCGAACACCTCGCCACCTGCGTCTACGCGGTCTACGACCCGATCCACCGCAATCTGACCCTCGCCAACGCCGGTCACATCCCGCCCGTCCTGGCCCGCCACGACGGGGTCAGCGAGCTGCTGCAGATCCCCAAGGGAGCGCCGATCGGCGTCGGGGGCGTGCCGTTCGAGACGGTCGAGATCCCGGTGCCGGACGGCAGTTGGCTGGTGCTGTGCACGGACGGCCTGGTCGAGGTCCGCGGCCAGGGGATAGACGCGGGTCTTGCCGCCCTGTGTGCCAATGTCATCGAGCCGCAGCAGACCCCCGAGGACGTGTGCGCGCAGATCCTCAGCCGGCTGCACTCCGAGGACCGGCGGGACGATGTCGCCCTGCTCGTCGCCCGGTTCGAGGGCATCGCCTCCAAGGACGTCGCCCAGTGGACGCTGCGCATGGACGACGCGGAGGTCCGCACCGCGCGTGAGCTCACCCGGCAGCAGCTCGGCATCTGGGGTCTCGACCGGCTCATGGACGTCACGGAACTGCTGGTCAGCGAGCTGGTCACCAATGCGCTGCGGGTGGCGTCGCACGACGTCCAGCTGCGGCTGATGAACGTCGGCAAGCTGCTGGTCGAGGTCAGCGACGACGATCACAACCTGCCGCAGTTGCGGCGGGCCGACGCGGACGACGAGGAGGGGCGCGGCCTCGCGCTCGTCTCGCATCTGTCGCGGCGCTGGGGTACGAGCCGCAAGGCGGTCGGCAAGGTCGTCTGGTTCGAACTCCCGCTGCCGGGCTAGAACTTCGGCTTCGGGACGGCACTTCGGCTCCCGGACCGGTGCGGCCGCGCCGGGTCGTTCAGCAGATCTCGGGCTGCTGGGGCCGGGAGGGGCTGGCGTGCGCGCCCGCGCACGGCCCGGCCGGGTCGCCCGCTGCGTCGATGCCGCCCAGCAGATACGTCTCGGCCCACTGGCCCAGCTCGTGCAGGGCCGGGCCGAGACCGAGGCCGGCCTCGGTGAGCCGGTAGGTCACGCGCAGCGGCGGGCCTTCGTCGACCTCACGGACGACCAGTCCGGCGTCGACCAGCTCGCTCAGCCGGTCCGACAGCATGCGCTCGCTGATCTTGGGGAGGGATCTCCGCAGGTCGGCGTAGTACGCCGCCCGCTGGGTGAGGACGGCCACGATCAGCCCGGTCCACCGTTTTCCCAGCAGCTCGAAGACGCGCGTGAGCGCGATGTCGACGCCCGTACACACCTCGGCCCCGAGCTCTGCCTGCGCCTGCTGTCCCCGTTGCATGGGTACAGCGTACTGCCGTCCCACTTGCTACTGCAGAAAAGTAAGCTACTGTGCTATCAATAGCTACATACGAAAGAACGCAGACGCCCACGGTGGCGCGGCGTTCGCCCCGTCTTCCGAGAGTGGAGGCATTCCCATGCCCACCTTGCTGCACATCGACTCCTCCGCCTTCCACGAGGGCTCCGTCTCCCGCGAGGTCGCCGCGACCTTCCGCAAGGAATGGGAGGCGCAGCACCCGGACGGCACCGTGATCTACCGCGACCTCGCGGCCGATCCGCTCCCCCATCTGACCGCCGACGCCATCACGGCGTCCTTCGTCCCGGCGGCCGACCACACCCCCGGGCAACGGGCCGCCCACGCTCTGCGGGAGACCCTCGCGGAGGAGCTGGAGCGGGCCGACGCGGTGCTGATCGGCACCCCGATGTACAACTTCACGATCCCCTCCAGCCTCAAGGCATGGCTGGACCAGGTGATCATCATCGGCCGCACCGGCGGCGAGGGGTCCACGGTGGCCGGCACCCCGGTCACGGTCGTGACCGCCCGCGGCGGTTCGTACGCCGCCGGCACCCCGCGGGAGAGCTTCGAGTTCGCCTCGAACTACCTGGAGAAGGTCCTCACCGGCATGCTCGGCCTCGAAGTCGACTTCATCGTCCCTGAGCTGACGCTCGCTCATGTGAAGCCGGAGATGGCCGACCTCCGGGACCTGGCCGACGCGTCGCGCACCCGCGCCCACGAGGAAGCGGTCTCCAAGGCCAAGGCACTCGCCGTCCGCCTGGCAGCCTGAGGCCCCTCGCCCTGCCGTCTGCGTTACGTGTCACCCGTTACGCGCCGCTGGCCCCGCCCGATTCCGGGCGGGGCCATTCGCGTCCCTCCAGCGCCTCGATGCTGCGGTTGAACCGGGTGAGTACGTCCTCGAACTGCCCGATCTCCCGCGGCGTCCAGTCCGCGAGCACCCGGCCCAGGCCTTCCAGATGGACCGCCCGGTCGGCTGTCAGCCGGTTCTTGCCGGCACCGGTGATCCGCAGCTTCCGCGCCATTCCGCCGTCCGGATCCGCGACGCGCTCCGCCAGCCCGGCCCGCAGCAGCGCCGCCGTCTGCCGGTTGACCGTCGAGGTGTCGAGGCCGAAGGCCTCCGCGAGCTGTCCGATGGACATCGCGCCGTCCGCTTCGATCCTGGTCAGCAGCAGATAGGCGGACTTCTCCAGCCGCCCGCCCGCCGGGTCCCGGCGGGCCATCACCTGGTGCCGGGCGACAAGCATCAACTCCCGTTCGAGTCGCTCCAGCACACTGCCTCCTATGTCACCGCGTCCTGCGCGCCGCGCGTACCCACGAGGTACGCAATGTGCACGATACACAGCCTGTGTATCGTGCACATCAACAACTTCACCCGGAGGCGGTACACGTGCCCCAGATATCCGATCCAGTGGCCCGCGACCGGGGCAGCTCCATCGTCGTGGTGCTCGCGTTCGCGGGCATCGTCGTGGCGGTCATGCAGACCCTCGTGGTCCCGCTGATCCCCGAACTCCCCAAGCTGCTGCACGCCTCCGCCTCCGACGCCTCATGGGTGATCACCGCCACCCTGCTGGCCGGCGCGGTCGCCACCCCCGTCATGGGCCGGCTCGGCGACATGTACGGCAAGCGGCGGATCCTGCTCTTCAGCCTCGGCCTGCTGATCATCGGCTCGCTGATCTGCGCCTTCACCACCTCGCTGCTCCCGATGGTGGTCGGCCGGGCCTTCCAGGGCGGCGCGATGGGCGTCATCCCGCTCGGCATCAGCATCATGCGTGACGAGCTGCCCAAGGAGCGGATGGGCTCCGCGATGGCCCTGATGAGCTCCTCGCTCGGCATCGGCGGGGCGCTCGGCATGCCGGGTGCCGCGGCGATCGCCCAGCACTTCGACTGGCACTCGCTGTTCCTGTGCTCGGCCGGGCTCGGGGCGGCGGCCGCCGCGCTCATCTTCTTCCTGGTCCCCGAGTCGACGGTGCGCACCCCCGCACGGTTCGACTTCCCCGGTGCGGTCGGGCTCTCGGCGGGGCTGGTCTGCCTGCTGCTGGCGGTGTCCAAGGGCGGCGACTGGGGCTGGGGCAGCGGCACCACCCTCGGACTGCTCGGCGCCGCCGTGCTGATCCTGCTCGGCTGGGGCACCTTCGAGCTGCGGACCACCGCGCCGCTGGTGGATCTGCGGACCACCGCCCGCCCCCAGGTGCTGCTCACCAACCTCGCGTCGGTCCTGGTCGGGTTCGCCCTCTTCGCGATGTCGATCGTGCTTCCGCAGCTCCTGCAGTTGCCCAAGGCGACCGGTTACGGTCTCGGCCAGTCGATGGTCGCGGCCGGGCTGTGCCTGGCGCCCGCCGGGCTGGTGATGATCGTGATCTCCCCGCTGTCGGCGCGGATCTCGGCCGCCCGCGGCCCGAAGACCTCGCTGATGCTGGGCGTGACGGTGGTCGCCGCCGGTTACGCCATGGGGCTGTTCCTGATGGACACCGTCTGGGAGGTCATCCTGGTATCGGCGGTGATCGGCACCGGCATCGCGCTCGCCTACGCCGCCATGCCCGCACTGATCATGGGCGCCGTGCCGCTGTCGGAGACCGCGGCCGCCAACGGCCTCAACACCCTGATGCGGTCGATCGGCACCTCGGTCTCCAGCGCGGTCGTCGGTGTGGTGCTCGCCCATATGACGCATCCGTTCGGCGGCATGCCGCTGCCCACGCTGAACGGTTTCCGCGTCGCGTTCGCGATCGCCTGTGGGGCCGGCCTCGCCGCCCTGCTGATCGCGGCCTTCATCCCGGCCCGCCACACCCGGCCACAGCTCGCGGCTTCCGGCCCGGCCACGGTCAACGCGCCCGCCGACCAGCCCGCCTAGGAGTCCACCGGCGAACACCGCGGACACGGCGAACGCTGCAGACGGAGCAGACGCCGAAGACACGGCAGACACAGAAGGGCCGCGCGACAGTCGTCGCGCGGCCCTTCCGCAGGTGACGCCGAGGTCAGAGATTGACGCCGAAGTCCTGCGCGATACCGCGCAGCCCCGAGGCGTAGCCCTGGCCGACGGCCCGGAACTTCCACTCCGCGCCGTTGCGGTACAGCTCGCCGAAGACCATCGCGGTCTCGGTGGAGGCGTCCTCGGTGAGGTCGTAACGAGCCAGTTCGTTGTTGTCCGCCTGGTTCACCACACGGATGAACGCGTTGCGGACCTGGCCGAAGCTCTGCTGACGGCTCTCGCCCTCATAGATCGAGACCGGGAACACGATCTTGTCGACCTCGGGCGGAACGGTCGCGAGGCTGACCTTGACGGCCTCGTCGTCGCCCTCGCCCTCACCCGTGAGGTTGTCGCCGGTGTGCTCGACAGAACCGTCCGGGCTCTTGAGGTTGTTGAAGAAGATGAAGTGCTTGTCCGAGACAACCTTGCCGGTCGTATCGACCAGCAGCGCACTCGCGTCCAGGTCGAAGTCGGTGCCGGTCGTCGTGCGCACGTCCCAGCCCAGGCCGACGGTGACCGCCGTCAGTCCGGGGGCCTCCTTCGTCAGCGAGACATTGCCGCCTTTGGAGAGGCTGACACCCATGATGGACTCCCTGCTCAATCCGGCGCGGGCCGCGCCGCTTGACGATTCCTTTGCCCAATAGCTCCAACGGACACCACCCTGCCCCGGTTCCCGCCGGCCTGCCACCCTTGCGCGGCCGGTCCGCACCGGCCGCTCCGCCACTCGGCCGATCGGTGCCGATCCAGCGGCTCCGCGTGCCGGCGCCGGGCACCCGGCGCCGGCACGCGGTTCAGCGCGCGCGGCCCGCGACCTGGTCGGCGGCCCAGCGGGCCCATTCCTCCTGCATGGCGGTGAAGCGCAGCCCGTACTCCAGGGCCAGCCGGCCGTAGACGGACGGCTGGTCGTCGCCCCAGTCCACCGCCGCCTCCAGCTCCTTCAGCGAGGCCCGGTGATCGGCCGCGCGGGAGGCCTCGTTCCCGAGGTACGCGCACGCCTCCACCGGAGTGAGCACGCCCAGGAAGAAGACCCGCAGCAACGTTTCGCTGCGGCGCACCCGGTCGGGTTCCGTCTCGGTGAGCCAGTGCCGCAGCTCGGCGAGGCCTTCGTCGGTGAGGGCGTACTCCTTGCGGCCGCGCGGTCCTTCCGCGGCCACTTCCAGCAGGCCCGTATCGGCGAGACGCCCCAGCTCGCCGTAGACCTGGCTCTGGGTCGCGGGCCAGACATTGGCGAGGGAGGTCTCGAACAGTTTCATCAGGTCGTAGCCGCTGGCCGGACGTTCGACCAAGAGGCCCAGCAGTGCGTGGCGGAGGCTCATGTGGTCCATCCTACCTTCCACTCTTGACACGTCAATGCTGGACGTTCTACTTTTGACACGTCGGAAATGGAATACCGGAAACCCGGACACCAGACCGGACCACTGGAAGGCCTGTCATGAACTACCTGCGCGGCTTCATCCCCTGGATCGCCTTCGCCGCCGTCTCCTCGGCCGGCTGGCAGTGGGGAGCCCTCACCGGTCTCGTCCTCGGCATCTGGCTGCTGATCCAGGACCGCAAGGCGGGCATCGCCGCCGAGTCCCAGATCCTGGAGTTCAGCACGATCGCGTTCTTCGCGGTCCTCAGCGTGGTCGCCTTCTCCCGTCCGGACTCCGGCCTGGAGGACTACAGCGGGGCGCTCTCGCTCGGCTGGCTGGCCGTCACCGCCTGGGCCACCCTCGCCGTCCGCCGCCCCTTCACCACCGGCATCGCCAAGCGCCAGGCGCCGCCCGAGGTGTGGAACACCCCGGTCTTCCGCCGGATCAACGTGGTGATCACCGCCGCCTGGGCCGCCGCCTTCACCGTCACCGCCGCCGTACTGATCCCCATCTACGCCGCGGACCTGGGCAGCGGTGTCTCGATCCCGGTCCAGGTCGCCGGCTTCGTGGTCCCCGCGCTCTTCACCGCCCGTTACCCGGACCGCGTCCGGGCCCGCCTCTCCGAGCCCGGCACGCAGGAGGGCTGACCCCGCATGACCCAGCAGCCCGCCGCCGCCCCGCACCTGTCCGGCAACTTCGCCCCCGTCGCGGAGGAACTGACCGCCTACGACCTGCCGGTCACCGGATCGATCCCACCCGAGCTGACCGGCTGGTACCTGCGCAACGGCCCCAACCCGCAGGACGCCGCCTCCCCGCACTGGTTCTTCGGCGCCGGGATGGTGCACGGCGTCCGTCTGGAAGGCGGCCGCGCCACCTCGTACCGCAACCGCTGGGTCCGTACCTCGAGCTTCACCCACGGCGCCCGGATCTATGACGACCAGGGCAATCTGGATCTCACGGCCGGCCCCGCCAACACCCACATCGTCCGGCACGCGGGCCGCACCCTCGCCCTGGTCGAGGCCTCGTTCCCGTACGAGATCGACTGCCGCCCGGGGCATGAGCTGGAGACCGTCGGACCGCACGACTTCGGCGGCCGGCTCGAGACCCCGATGACCGCCCACCCCAAGACCTGCCCGACCACCGGGGAGCTGCACTTCTTCGGTTACGGCGGGCTCACCGCGCCGTACCTCACGTACCACCGGGCCGACGCCTCCGGCGAGTTGGTCGTCAGCCGCCCCGTGGACGTCCCGGCGCACACGATGATGCACGACTTCCATCTCACCGCCTCCCACGTGGTGTTCATGGATCTGCCCGTGGTCTTCAACCTCCAGGAGGCCATGCGCCCCGGCGGCGGCATGCCGTACCAGTGGGACCCGGCCTACGGCGCCCGGCTCGGCGTGCTGCGCAGGGACGATCCGTACGGCGCCGTCCGCTGGTTCCCGATCGACCCCTGCTACGTCTTCCACGGGCTCAACGCGTACGACGAGGGCGACGGTGACCGGATCGTCCTGCACGTCACGCGCTATCCGCACCACTACGCGCCGGATCTGGCCCACCGGCCCGCCACCTTGTGGCGCTGGACGCTGGACCTCGTGACGGGCACCGTCGCCGAGGAGCAGATCGACGACCGGCCGTGCGAGTTCCCCCGGGTCGACGACCGGCTCGCCGGACAGCCGGCCCGGTTCGGCCATGTCACCACGGCCGAGGGTCTGGGACGCGGGCCGGTGGCCGGCGCCCTGGTCCGCTACGACCTGCGGACCGGCGGCGTCACCAGCCATGAGTTCGCGCCCGGCCGCACCCCCGGCGAAGCCGCCTTCGCCCCGGCAGACGACCTCGCGGGCGGCCCCGGCTGGCTGCTCACCTATGCGTACGACGCCGGCACCGGTACCAGTGACCTGGTGATTCTGGACGCCGAGCACCTCGCCGCCCCGCCGGTCGCGACCATCCACCTGCCCCAGCGGGTGCCCTACGGATTCCATGGCAACTGGCTTCCCGACCAGTGAGCGGCCCTCTGGAACCGGCCGATGGCGATACCGAACCTGTCTCATTTCCAAGATACGGAAACAAGATTCCGAAATAGGCCGCAGAATCTGGGCATGCAGACACAGGCCGTGCCGGCGCGGGAAGCCACCCCGCCAGCTGTCCCACCGCTCAGGAAAGCCGCCGCCGAACTGGTCGGCACCGCCGCCCTGGTGGCCGTCGTGGTCGGCTCCGGCATCCAGGCCACCCGCCTCAGCCACGACGTCGGGGTGCAGCTGCTGGCCAATGTGCTGGCCACCGCCCTGGGACTCTGGGTGCTGATCACCCTCCTCGCCCCGGTCTCCGGCGCGCATCTCAACCCCGTGGTCACCCTCGCCGACTGGTGGACCGCACGCGGCGGTCCGACCGCGTACGGCGCCCGGACCGTGGCCCTCTACGTCCTCGCGCAGACCACCGGCGCCATCGCCGGATCGGTGCTCGCGGACGCCATGTTCGACCGCCCGCTGATCAGCTGGTCCACCCACGACCTGTCGGCAGGGCATCTGCTGCTGGGCGAAGTCGTCGCCACCACCGGACTCGTCCTGCTCGTCACCGGCCTGGTCCGCAGCGGCCGTACGCAGCTGGCCCCCGTCGCCGTCGCGACCTATATCGGCGCCGCCTGCTGGTTCACCTCCTCCAGCTCGTTCGCCAACCCCGCCGCCACCGTCGGCCGCTCCTTCAGCGACACGTTCACCGGCATCGCCCCCGGATCACTGCCCGGCTTCATCGCCGCCCAGCTGACCGGAGCCGTCCTCGGACTGGCCCTGGCCACCGCGCTCTTCACCCCGAAGAAGCCCTGAGGAATCGCCGAGAACGTCCCGAAGCAGCCCCGAAGAAGCCCGGCCGAAGCCCCCGTGGCAGCCAGGACCGGGTCTTGATGAAGGACTGAATCACTGCTTCACTTCTACGCATGCCCTACCGCAGGACCCCCACCATCCAGGCGCGCCTCGACGCCCAGCGCGACGCCGTACTCCACGGAGCGGTCGAGCTGCTCGCCGAACGCGGATACGCCGCCTGCTCGGTGGCCGCGGTCGCCGAACGGGCGGGTATCGCGGCCGGCAGCGTGTACCGCTCGTTCCCCAGCAAGGCCGAGCTCGTCGCGGAGCTGTTCCGGGTGGTCTGCAGCCGGGAGGTCGAGGCCGTCCGGGCCGCCGCCAACCGGCCCGCCGACCTGCCCGACCGGGTCGCCGCGATCATCGAGACCTTCGCCGGACGGGCCCTGAAGTCACCGCGGCTGGCCTACGCCCTGCTCGCCGAGCCGGTCGACGCCGCCGTCGACGCCGAACGGCTCGTCTTCCGCCGCGCGTTCCGCGATGTGATCGCGGAACAGATCGCCGCCGGCGTCGCCTCCGGACGACTGCCGGCCCAGGACCCCCAGCTCACCGCCGCCGCCCTGGTGGGGGCCGTCGGAGAAGCCCTCGTCGGCCCGCTCGCCGACGGCGGCGCACCCGACGACCTGATCCCCGCCCTCGTCTCCTTCGCCCTACGCGCTCTGGGAGGACGCAATGCCGCAGACTCATGAGGTCACCAACCAAGCACCGCCCCTGACCGGCCACGATGTCGCCGCCGACGCCACCCTCATCGAGGGCCTGCACCGCCAGGGCGCCGGCTGGTCCGAGGACTCGCTGCACACCCTGGGAACGCTCGCCGGCACCGAACACGCCCAGGAACTGGGCCGGTTGGCCAACGAGAACGAACCGGTGCTGCGCACCCACGACCGGTACGGCAACCGCATCGACGAGGTCGAGTTCCACCCCGCCTGGCACGAACTGATGGACACCGCCGTCAGCCATGGCCTGCACGCGGCCCCCTGGCGCGACGACCGGCCCGGCGCCCATGTCGCCCGCGCCGCCAAGCTCTACGTCTGGGGCCAGGTCGAAGCCGGCCACATCTGCCCGGTCTCCATGACGTACGCCGTCGTCCCCGCCCTGCGCGCCAACCCCGCGCTCGCCGCCGCGTACGAGCCGCTGCTCGCCGCCCGCGAGTACGACTTCGGGCTCCGCGCCCCGGCCGGCAAGCGCGGTCTCATCGCCGGTATGTCGATGACCGAGAAGCAGGGCGGCTCGGACGTCCGCAGCAACACCACCCGGGCCGTTCCGGCCGGTGGCGAGGCCGGCACGTACACACTGACCGGCCACAAGTGGTTCACGTCCGCGCCCATGTCGGACCTGTTCCTGACCCTCGCGCAGGCCCCCGGCGGCCTCTCCTGCTTCCTGCTGCCGCGCGTCCTCCCCGACGGCACCCGCAACCGCATCCAGCTGCAGCGCCTGAAGGACAAGCTCGGCAACCGCTCCAACGCCTCCGCCGAGATCGAGTACGACGGCGCCCTCGGGTACCTCGTCGGCGAGGAGGGCCGCGGGGTCCGCACCATCATCGACATGGTCAACCTGACCCGTCTGGACTGCGTCCTGGGCACCGCCACCGCCATGCGTGCCGGGCTGATCCGGGCCGTCCACCACACCACGCACCGCTCGGCGTTCGGTGCCCCACTCATCGACCAGCCGCTGATGCGCAACGTCCTGTCGGACCTCGCCGTCGAGTCCGAGGCCGCCACCACCGTGGCATTCCGGCTGGCCGGCGCCACCGACCGCGCGGCGCGCGGCGACGCCGCCGAGGAGTCCTTCCGCCGGCTGGCGCTCGCCGTCACCAAGTACTGGGTGTGCAAACGCGGTCCCGTGCACGCCGCGGAAGCCCTCGAATGCCTCGGCGGCAACGGCTACATCGAGGAATCGGGCATGCCCCGCCTCTACCGCGAGGCACCGCTGCTGTCGGTCTGGGAGGGCTCGGGCAACGTCTCCGCGCTCGACGCACTGCGCGCGATGGCCCGTCAGCCCGACTCCGTCGAGGCGTTCTTCGCCGAGATCGACCTGGCGGCGGGCGCCGACCGGCGGCTGGACGCGTCCGTGGCGGAGCTCAAGAAGGAGCTCGGCGACCTCACCGACCTCGAATTCCGCACCCGCCGCATCGTGGAGTCGATGGCGCTGGTCCTGCAGGGCTCGCTGCTCGTCCAGTACGGCAGCCCCGCGGCCGACGCCTTCTGCGCCTCCCGGCTCGGCGGCGACCACGGCCGCGCCTTCGGCACCCTCCCCGCCGGCACCGACACCGCACCCCTCATCGACCGCGCCCGCCACCTCCTGTGACCGCCCCCGACGACGCGCCGGAAGACCCCGCCGACGCCCCGGTCCAGGTCGAGCGCGACGGCCCCGTCACCACCGTCGTCCTGAACCGCCCCGGGGCGCGCAACGCCGTCGACGGCCCCACCGCCGCCGCCCTCGCCGCCGCCTTCCGGGACTTCGACGCCGACCCCGACGCCGCCGTCGCCGTCCTGTGGGGCCGGGGCGGCACGTTCTGCGCCGGCGCGGACCTCAAGGCCGTCGGCACCGCCCGCGGCAACCGGGTCGCCGAGGACGGCGACGGCCCGATGGGACCCACCCGGCTGCGGCTCTCCAAACCCGTCATCGCCGCGATCAGCGGCCACGCCGTCGCGGGCGGACTGGAACTCGCCCTGTGGTGCGATCTGCGGGTCGCCGAGGAGGACGCCGTCCTCGGCGTCTTCTGCCGCCGCTGGGGCGTTCCGCTGATCGACGGCGGCACCGTCCGGCTGCCCCGCCTCATCGGCGAGAGCCGGGCGATGGACCTGATCCTCACCGGCCGCCCGGTACCCGCCCCCGAGGCCCACGCCATCGGCCTCGTCAACCGCCTGGTACCCCCCGGCGAAGCCCTGCGGGCCGCCCGCGAACTCGCCGCCGACATCGCCCGCTACCCCGCCGCCTGCATGCGCGCCGACCGAGAGTCCGCCCGCACCCAAGCCGGCCTCCCCGAACCCGAAGCCCTCCGCCAAGAACTCCACAACGCCTCCGCCGCCCTCGCCGGAATCACCGAAGGCGCCCACCGCTTCACCTCCGGCCTCGGCCGCCACGGCGACTTCGACACCATCTGACGACCCGCCGGCGGTGATGTGCGGCACGGACAAGTGCCGCACATCACACCGACCCGCAGCACACCGGCCGGAGCACAGGAAACCGAACCACCCGGACAACGAAAAACGGCCCCTCCGAGCGACTTTCGTCACTCCGGAGAGACCGTTCAACGGTTCTACTCTGTGCGCGAGGGGGGATTTGAACCCCCACGTCCCGAAGGACACTGGCACCTGAAGCCAGCGCGTCTGCCGTTCCGCCACTCGCGCAATAAGTGGCGCCGGTCGATGCTCCTTCACTCTCCGGACCGTGGTCCGGGCAGTGCGGGAGCGCCTTCCGACTCGAGAAGATTAGCACGGCGGCAGGGGTGGAATCACACCCGTTTCCGCCCGCCCACCGGGGCGGACACGGCCCGGGGCCGGAGCCCGTCCGGGTGTCGTGCTCCGAAGCCGTCCGCGCCGTGTACCCCGGCTCCCACCGGGCAGGGTTGTCCGGAGAGCACCGCGCTGTACGGCCGCGCCCCCGGTTGCGGGACACTGGACAGGAGCCGCATCTACCATCCGAGTGGACCGTGTGAGGGTTGACACTGCTCCGTCCCACGGGATCGGGGAACCAGCCGTTTTCCCGGCGCGTGGATACGATCAGTAAGCAGTATCGGAAGAGCCCGAGGAGGGAGGTGCCCCATGGGAGTAATGAAGCGCTTCGAGCAGCGTCTCGAGGGCTTTGTGAACGGCACCTTCGCCAAGGTGTTCAAGAGCGAGGTCCAACCGGTCGAGATCGCGGGCGCGCTCCAGCGTGAGTGCGACAACAACGCCACGATCTGGAACCGCGACCGCACTGTGGTGCCCAACGACTTCATCGTCGAGCTGAGCACGCCCGACTTCGAGCGACTCAGTCCGTACTCCGTGCAGCTCGGCGAGGAACTCGCCGGCATGGTGAAGGACTACGCCAAGCAGCAGCGCTACACCTTCATGGGCGGCATCAAGGTCCACCTGGAGAAGGCCGACGACCTCGACACCGGCCTGTACCGGGTGCGCAGCCGCACGCTCGCGTCCAGCGAGTCCCAGCAACCGCAGCCCCACCAGCAGCCGCAGCCGATGCAGCGGCACGAGCCGCCGCGCACCGCGGCGCCGTATCGTCCCTCGGGACCGCCCCCGATGCCGGCGGGACCGCCTCCGGGCGGACGTGCCGGCGGACCGGCACCCGTGACGCGGCTGCCCGGCGCCGGATCGCCCTCGGGCGGTCCCGGCGGCGGCGCGGTGCGGCGCTGGATCGAGATCAACGGCAACCGGCACCAGATTTCCCGGCCGACGCTCGTTCTCGGCCGCAGCACCGAGGCGGATGTCAGGGTCGACGACCCCGGCGTCTCGCGCCGGCACTGCGAAATCAGGGTCGGATCGCCTTCCGTGGTCCAAGACCTCGGATCAACAAACGGCATTGTGGTGGACGGGCAGCACACCCAGCGCGCTACGCTCCGCGACGGCTCTCGCATCGTCGTCGGGAGCACCACCATCGTGTACCGGCAAGCCGAAGGGTGAAGCGGGGGCAATGTCAGAGCTGACCCTGACGGTCATGCGGTTGGGTTTCCTCGCCGTACTGTGGCTGTTCGTCATCGTCGCGGTACAGGTCATCAGAAGTGACCTGTTCGGGACCCGGGTGACCCAGCGCGCGGCACGGCGCGGGGCCGACCAGTCCCGCCCGCCGCAGCAGCGCCAACAACAGGCGCAGAACCAGCGGCAACAGCCGCAGAACAACCGACAGCGCCGTGGCGCCCCGACCAAGCTGGTCGTCGCCGAGGGCTCGCTGACGGGTACCACGGTCGCGTTGCAGGGCCAGACCATCACGCTCGGCCGGGCGCACGACTCAACAATCGTGCTCGACGACGACTACGCGTCCAGTCGGCATGCCAGGATCTACCCGGACCGGGACGGCCAGTGGATCGTCGAGGACCTCGGATCCACCAACGGCACTTATCTGGACCGGAATCGGCTGACCACGCCGACCCCGGTGCCGATCGGCGCGCCGATCCGCATCGGGAAGACCGTCATCGAGCTGCGGAAGTAGTCGCACAATGGGCGAGCGGAGCCAGCGAGCGCGAGCGAGAGGGTGGGCAGCGTGCGGATGTACCCGGAGCCGACGGGCGAGGTGCGCATGACTCTGAGCCTGCGTTTCGCCGCCGGTTCGCACAAGGGCATGATCCGGGAGGGCAACGAGGACTCCGGCTATGCCGGTCCGCGCCTGCTCGCGATCGCCGACGGCATGGGCGGCCAGGCGGCCGGTGAGGTCGCCTCGTCCGAGGTGATCTCCACCATCGTCACGCTCGACGACGACATTCCCGGTTCCGACATCCTGACGTCGCTCGGCACCGCCGTGCGGCGCGCCAACGACCAGCTGCGCGTCATGGTCGAGGAGGACCCACAGCTGGAGGGCATGGGCACCACGCTCACCGCCCTGCTGTGGACCGGGCAGCGGCTCGGTCTCGTCCACGTCGGCGACTCCCGCGCGTACCTGCTCCGCGACGGTCTGCTCACGCAGATCACGCAGGACCACACCTGGGTGCAGCGGCTCGTCGACGAGGGCCGGATCACCGAGGAGGAGGCCACCACCCACCCGCAGCGCTCCCTGCTGATGCGCGCGCTGGGCAGTGGCGAGCACGTGGAGCCGGACCTGTCGATCCGCGAGGTGCGGGTCGGCGACCGGTATCTGATCTGCTCCGACGGGCTCTCGGGTGTCGTCAGCCACCAGACGCTCGAGGACACCCTCGCGGGGTACCAGGCACCCAACGAGACCGTGCAGGAGCTGATCCAGCTCGCGCTGCGCGGTGGCGGCCCCGACAACATCACCTGCATCGTCGCCGACGTCCTGGACGTGGACGACAGCGACACGCTGGCCGGACAGCTGAACGACACCCCGGTGGTCGTGGGCGCCGTCGCCGACAGCCAGCTGCCGCTCTCCGACCCGCGGCATCTGCAGACCCCGGCCGGCCGCGCCTCGGAGCTGGGCCGCACGCCCCCGCCGCAGCAGACGGGCCCCGCGGGCTCCTTCGGCCCGCCCGGCAGCGGCGATCTGACGATGGCCGGCGCGGCGCCGATGGGCTCCTTCGGCTCGTTCGACGACGCGGACCTCGACAAGCCGGTCAAGAAGCGCAAGTGGCTGAAGCGCTCGGTGATCCTGGTCGTCATCCTCGGCGTCATCGGCGGCGGCCTGTACGCCGGCTACCGCTGGACGCAGACCCAGTACTACGTCGGCGCCAAGGACCAGCACGTCGCCGTCTACCAGGGCATCGACCAGAAGCTGGCGTGGATCAGCCTGTCGAAGGTCCATCAGGACCGCCCCGAGATCGAACTCAAGTACCTGCCGGCCTACCAGCGCGACCAGGTCGAGGCCACGATCGCGCTGAGCAGCCTCGGCCAGGCCACCGACAAGGCCGACGAGCTGGCCAAGCAGGCCGACGTCTGCAAGAAGGTCGAAACGAGCAAGACCAACGCCGCGAAGGCCAAGGCCGCCGCGAAGGCGGCTCAGGACAAGCTGAACAAGCCGACCGGCACCGTCCCGACACCTGGCCCCACTGGCCCCACCCTCTCGCCCGACGAACAGAAGCTGGCCCCGCAGTGCGGCACCCAGCAGTAGTACGAGGAGGGGGCAGCTCTTCATGAGTGCCAGCAACACCAGCACCATCTCTTCCGTCGGCGCACCCAGCCGGCGCAACACCGAGCTCGCACTGCTCGTCTTCGCCGTTCTGATCCCGGTCTTCGCGTACGCCAACGTCGGCCTGGCCAAGGACGGCTCGCTGCCCGCCGGCCTGCTCGCCTACGGCCTCGGCCTCGGCCTGCTCGCGGGCATCGCGCACCTCATCGTGCGGAAGTTCGCGCCGTACGCGGACCCGCTGATGCTGCCGATCGCGACGCTGCTCAACGGCATGGGTCTGGTGTTCATCTGGCGGCTGGACCTGGAGCCCTCGCTGGGCAAGGCGATGGCGCCGACCCAGCTGATGTGGTCCACGCTCGGCGTCGCGCTCTTCGTCGCCGTGCTGGTCGTGCTCAAGGACCACCGGATCCTGCAGCGCTACACCTACATCTCCATGGTGGTGGCGCTGGTCCTGCTGATCATGCCGGTGTTCTTCCCCGGCATCAACGGCGCCAAGATCTGGGTCACCATCCCGGGTGTGGGTTCGCTGCAGCCCGGTGAGTTCGCGAAGATCATCATCACCGTCTTCTTCGCCGGCTACCTGATGGTCAAGCGGGACGCGCTGGCGCTCGCCAGCCGCCGCTTCATGGGCCTGTACCTGCCGCGCGGCCGTGACCTCGGCCCGATCCTGGTGCTGTGGGTGCTCAGCCTGCTGATCCTGGTCTTCGAGACCGACCTCGGCACCTCGCTGCTCTTCTTCGGCCTGTTCGTGATCATGCTGTACGTCGCCACCGAGCGCACCAGCTGGATCGTCTTCGGCCTGGTGCTGTCGGCCGCCGGCGCGGTCTTCGTCTCCACCTTCGAGCACCACGTCAAGGACCGCGTCGACAACTGGCTGAACCCGCTCGCGCTGGTCAACGGCGGGGTCACCGAGACCGCCCAGACGATGTACGCGTTCGGCTCCGGCGGCATGTTCGGCTCAGGACTGGGCCAGGGGTACTCCCGGCTCATCGGCGGTATCGCCCCGAAGAGCGACTACATCCTCGCCACCGTCGGCGAGGAGCTCGGCCTGGCCGGCCTGATGGGCGTCCTGCTGCTCTACGGGCTGCTCATCGAGCGCGGTGTCCGCACCGCCCTCGCGGCCCGCGACCCGTTCGGCAAGCTGCTCGCGATCGGCCTGTCGGGCGCCTTCGCGCTGCAGGTCTTCGTGGTCGCCGGCGGCGTCACCGGCCTCATCCCGCTGACCGGTATGACCATGCCGTTCCTCGCCCAGGGCGGTTCGTCCGTCATCGCGAACTGGGCCCTCGTGGCCATCCTGCTGCGCATCAGCGACACCGCGCGACGCCCGGCACCCAGCCCCGCCCCGTCAACCGATGCCGAACCGACCCAGGTGGTGCGCACCCAGTGAACAAGCCCCTGCGACGGGTCGCAGTCTTCTGCGGCCTGCTCGTCCTCGCCCTGCTGATCCGCGTCAACTATGTGCAGTTCGTCACGGGTGACGAGCTGGCGAACGACAAGCACAACCGGCGCGTGAGCATCAACCAGTTCGCCCAGCCGCGCGGCGACATCGTCGTCGGCGACAAGTCGCTCACCGGCAGCGTCGAGACGCCCGGCAGCGACTTCAAGTACAAGGCGACCTTCAAGGACGGCCCCATGTGGGCCCCCGTCACCGGCTACGCCTCGCAGGCCTACCAGACGTCGTTCCTCGAAGGCGTCTACGACAAGTTCCTCACCGGCAACGACGACCGGCTCTTCTTCAACCGCACCATCGACATGCTGACCGGCAAGGAGAAGCAGGGCGGCAAGGTCATCACGACCCTGAACGCCAAGGCCCAGCTCGCCGCGTTCACCGGCCTCGGCAACAAGAAGGGCGCGGTCGCCGCGCTCGACCCCCGTACCGGCGCGATCCTGGCGCTGGCCAGCACGCCCTCGTACGACCCGTCGTCCATCGCCGGCACCTCCAAGAAGACCGACGAGAAGAACTGGCTGGCCCTGCAGAAGGCCAACAACCCCGACGACCCGATGCTCAACCGGGCGCTGCGCCAGGTCTACCCGCCCGGCTCGACGTTCAAGGTCGTCACCGCCGCCGCGGCACTGGAGAACGGCCTCTACACCGACGTCGACGCCGAGACCAGGTCGCCACTGCCCTACAAGCTGCCGCAGAGCTCGCGGAACCTGGAGAACGAGGGCGACCTGCCGTGCAAGAACGCGTCGCTGCGGGTGGCCCTGAAGGTGTCCTGCAACACCGTCTTCGGCCGCATCGGTCAGGACCTCGGTAAGGACAAGATGCGCGAGGAGGCCGAGAAGTTCGGCTTCAACAAGGAGATCCTGACCCCGGTCCGCGCCGACGCCAGCGTCTACTCCAAGAACATGGACGAGCCGTCCAACGTGCTCTCCGCGATCGGCCAGTACAACACCGCGGCCACCCCGCTGCAGATGGCCATGGTCGCCGCCGCCATCGCCAACGACGGCAAGCTCATGCAGCCGTACATGGTGGACAAGCTGCAGGCGCCGAACCTGAACGTGATCGAGCAGACGAAGCCCGAGACGTACTCGCAGCCGGTGTCGGCCGCCAACGCCCAGAAGCTCCAGCAGATGATGGAGACCGTGGTCAAGGAGGGCACCGGCACGAACGCCCAGATCGACGGCGTCACCGTCGGCGGCAAGACCGGCACCGCGCAGAACGGTGTCGGCAACAGCAAGAACCCGTACGCCTGGTTCATCTCGTACGCCAAGACCGCCGACGGCTCCCCGGTCGCCGTCGCCGTCGTCGTTGAGGACTCCGACGCCTCCCGTGGCGACATCTCCGGTGGCGGCCTGGCCGCGCCGATCGCCAAGAAGGTCATGGAGGCCGTACTGAACAAGTGACGCGGGGAACGTGACGCACGTCACCCACCGGGCAGTTTCCACCCCATAACCACCCCATCGCCGCACGTGGCGATACCGGTCGGATATCGGGACCCGGTCACGTCCCGGATCCATCGAGCGTGCCGGGTACCGTATGCCCGAGCATCCACAGGGCACGGTTAGGGAAGGGCAAGAGCTATGGAAGAGCCGCGTCGCCTCGGCGGCCGGTACGAGCTGGGTTCGGTGCTCGGCCGCGGTGGTATGGCCGAGGTGTACCTCGCCCACGACACCCGGCTCGGCCGCTCCGTCGCTGTGAAGACGCTCCGGGTGGATCTCGCCCGCGACCCGTCCTTCCAGGCCCGGTTCCGCCGTGAGGCCCAGTCGGCCGCCTCCCTGAACCATCCGTCGATCGTCGCCGTGTACGACACCGGCGAGGACTACGTCGACGGTATCTCGATCCCTTACATCGTCATGGAGTACGTCGACGGCTCCACCCTCCGCGAACTGCTGCACTCCGGGCGCAAGCTGCTGCCCGAGCGCTCGCTGGAGATGACCGTCGGCATCCTGCAGGCCCTGGAGTACTCGCACCGCGCCGGCATCGTGCACCGTGACATCAAGCCCGCGAACGTGATGCTCACCCGCAACGGCCAGGTCAAGGTCATGGACTTCGGCATCGCCCGCGCCATGGGCGACTCCGGCATGACGATGACGCAGACCTCCGCCGTCATCGGCACCGCCCAGTACCTCTCTCCCGAGCAGGCCAAGGGCGAGCAGGTCGACGCCCGCTCCGACCTCTACTCGGCCGGCTGCCTGCTGTACGAGCTGCTGACCGTGCGCCCGCCGTTCGTCGGCGACTCCCCGGTGGCCGTGGCGTACCAGCACGTGCGCGAGGACCCGCAGCCCCCGTCGGTCTGGGATCCCGAGATCACCCCCGAGATGGACGCCATCGTCCTCAAGGCGCTGGCGAAGGACCCGGACTACCGGTACCAGTCCGCCGACGAGATGCGCGCGGACATCGAGTCGTACCTCGACGGCCAGCCCGTGGGGGCGACCGCCGCCATGGGATCCGTCGGCTACGGCGGGTACGGGGACGGCGCGGCGACCACGGCGCTGCCCTCGCAGAACCCCGCGACCTCCATGCTTCCCCCGGTCCGCGACGACGACGGGGGCTACGGCTACGACGACCGTCCCGACCGCCGCCGGCAGAAGAAGAACCACACCTCGACCGTGCTGCTGGTGCTGGCCGGCATCCTCGTCCTGGTCGGCGCGATCTTCCTGGGCCAGGCGCTGTTCAACAAGAAGGGCGCGCCGGATTCCCTGACGGCCCCGAACCTCGTCGGCAAGTCCTTCGCCGACGCCCAGAGCGCGGCCGCCAACCTCGACCCGGCCATCAAGGTCGTCAAGGGCGAGACCAAGTTCTGCGACGCCCAGCCGGCGAACTCGGTCTGCGACCAGCTGCCGAAGGCCAACGACCCGCTCGCGGCCGACAAGACGATCACGGTCTCCATCTCCAAGGGCGTCGCCCCGATCTCCGTCCCGGACGTCGTCAACGACAAGTTCGAGGACGCCAAGAAGACCCTTGAGGACAAGGGATTCCAGGTCAAGGAGGTGACCGAGACGTCCAACACCAAGGACGACGGCACGGTCACCAAGCAGGACCCCGCGGGCGGCACCCTCAAGCCGAAGGACACGGTCGTCACGCTGACCGTCGCCAAGAAGCCCGAGGAGATCACGGTCAAGGACGTCACGCAGATGCCCCTCGCCCAGGCGAAGCAGACGCTCATCGACCAGGGTCTGAAGGTGCGGACCCAGGACGAGGAGTCGGCCGACAAGCCGGTGGGCTCCATCATCCGGCAGGACCCGGCGGGCGGCAGCACGGCCCAACCGGACCAGACGGTCACCCTGTTCATCGCCAAGGCGCCGCAGCAGCAGAACCTCACCGTCCCCGGTGACCTGGTCGGCAAGACGCTGAAGGACGCCAAGAACCAGCTGGAGGGCATGGGCCTGAAGGTCCAGGTCCTCGGCCCCAAGAAGGACGACGCGGTCGTCGCCCAGTCCTTCCCGCAGGCGAACCAGCCCGTCCAGCAGGGCGGCACGGTCCAGCTCTTCACCACCGGTGGAACCGGCGGCGGGGACAACGGCGGCCTGTTCGGCAACTGACAGCGCCGGACCGGGCAGCAACCGGAGCACGAGCACAACGAAGGGGCCACGGACACCGCGTCCGTGGCCCCTTCGTGCTGCTGCTCCGTCTGTCAGCCCAGTTCGGCGGGCGGGGTGCGGTTCGCGTCGACCTTGTCGGTGCGGACCAGTTCGGCCCAGACCACGTAGCGGTACCGGGAGGTGTAGACGGGGGTGCAGGTGGTGAGGGTGATGTAGCGGCCCGGCTTCTTCCTGCCGGAGTCCGCCGGGATCTGGTCGATGACGCCGACGTTGTACTTCGAGGTCTCGTCGAGGACCGAGTAGACCTTGTAGACGTACCAGGTGTCCTTGTCCTCGAAGACGACCGGATCGCCGTTCTTGAGCTTGTCGATGTTGTGGAACTTGGCGCCGTGGCCGTCCCGGTGGGCGGCGAGGGTGAAGTTGCCCTGCTTGTCCCACGGCATGGCCGACTTGACGGGCTGGTCGTAGTAGCCGGCGACGCCCTCGTTGAGGATGTCGGTGTCGGTGCCCTTCTTGACCAGGACCTCGAAGTTCCTGCCCATCGCGGGTACATGGAGGAAGCCGATGCCGTCCTTGGTGTCGAGGCCGCGGGGGCCAGGGGCGGCCCAGCCCTGCCGGACCTTGTCGCCGTCCCGCTTCGCGTGGCGATCGGCTATCACGTTCGTCCACCACAGCGAGTAGACGACGAACAGGGCGAGCACCAGCCCTGCGGTGATCAGCAGTTCACCGATCACACTGATGATGGCCGCGACCGGGCCCCGCCCGCCGCGATTGGTCGTCGTCACCGCTGTTCCGTTCTGTGGCAGTCCGTTGTCCGGCCGGGGCCGGTCAGTCGGGCAGCGCGGCAGGCTTGCCCTGACTGCGCGGCCGTTCCTCGACCATCTTGCCCCAGACGATCATCCGGTAGGTGCTGGTGAACTCCGGGGTGCAGGTGGTCAGGGTGATGTAGCGGCCCGGCTTGGTGAATCCGGAGCCCTGCGGGACCGGCTGGATCACCTTGACGTTCGAGGGGGAGGTGCTCGGCAGCACACTCGTCATCTCGTACGTGTAGTACGTGCTCTCGGTCTCGACCACGATCTTGTCGCCCGGCACCAGCTTGTTGATGTAGCGGAACGGTTCTCCATGGGTGTTGCGGTGGGCCGCGAGCGCGAAGTTGCCCTGCTTGTCCCACGGCATCGCCGTCTTCAGCGCACCCGTGTAGTGGCCGATCATGCCCTTGTCCAGGACGCTGTGCTTGGAGACGCCCTCGGCGATCGGGGCCTTCACATCCAGTTTGGGTATGTACATGATCGCGAAGCCCTGGCCGGGGGAGAAGGCGTCGGCCTTGCGGTCGTCGTTCTTCTTCGCGCTCTTGTCGTTGTTCCACTGGTTCTGCAGCGCGCTGGTCGCACCGCTGGCCTGCTGATGGGCGCGGATGTTGGTCCACCAGAGCTGGTACGTCACGAAGAGCAGCATCAGCACGCCGACCGAGATGAACACCTCGCCGATCACCCGGCTGAGGATCACCGCGGCGCTGTCCTTGGCCGCCCGCTCCGCCCGTCGGGCCTCCAGACGGGTCATGGGGACCGCCGGAGCCGCCTGGGCGCTCTCGGAGGCCGTGGAGGCGGTGGAGGCCCCGGAAGCCGCCCGGCCCCTGGCGCGGTGCCCAGCGCCCTGCTTGGCCGCCTTACGGCGCTCGGCACGGCCGCCGGGCGCCGGCGCACCCGTCGTGGGAGTGCCCGTCGGCGTGGCCGCGGTTTCGTCCGCGGCGCCGGTCGCGCCGGGTGCTCCGGTCCCGGCCGGCTCGTCCGGCGTTCCGTCCGGGCGCACGGCCGGGAACTGCTCCGTCTCGCCGGGCACGCCCCTGCGCCGGACCCTGGGGGGCGCGGGCGCGGGGGTGGGCGCCGGTACCGGCGCGGGCGCCGGAGTGGACGCGGCGGGCCCCGCGTCGTAACCGCTGGCGTACCCGCCCTCGTACGTCCTGCCGTATCCCTCGTCGTACGCGGCGGGCGCCTCGTCGTACGCGGGCGGCGGCGCGGGCGCCAGCTGCTCCGGCGCTAGGGACGTCTGCTGCGGCGCCTGCTGGGACGCCTGGTGGGACGCCTGGTGCGGCATCTCGTGCGGGCGGAACCAGGGGGAGCCGATGACCTCCTGGCCCGCGTCGGAGGCGTCGGAGGCGTCGGCAGGTGCCGGTGGTGCGGGTGTTGACGGTGCTGCGGGTGTGGGAGGGGGTTCCGCCGCTTCGGGCGCCGGCCGAAGCGGCCCGCGGCCCGGAAGGGGGTCGCTGAGCGGGTCCGCGAGCTGTCCGACCGCCACCGCGAACTGCCCCGTGTCCTCGTAGGACGGGGGCTCGTCCGGGCGGAGCCCGGTCACGCCCCGGCCCTGCCGACCACGGGCGCCAGTCCCGTCGAACGGTCGGGGGCGCCTTCGTCTCCGCACGCCACCAGCCAGTTGGCGAGCATCAGATGGCCCCATTCGGTGAGCACCGACTCGGGGTGGAACTGGACGCCCTCGACAGCCGCGTCACGGTGCCGCAGCCCCATGATGATGCCGCTGTCGGTCCAGGCCGTGACCTCGAACTCCGGCGGCACGGTGTCCCGTTCGACCGCCAGTGAGTGGTAGCGCGTCGCGGTGAAGGGCGACGGCAGCCCGGCGAACACCCCGGTACCGGTGTGCGTCACGGCCGAGGTCTTGCCGTGCAGCAGCTCGGGCGCCCGGTCGACCACGCCGCCGTAGGCGACGGCCATGGACTGCAGACCCAGGCAGACGCCGAAGACCGGTACCCCGGTCTCCGCGCAGTGCCGGACCATGTCGATACAGACCCCGGCCTGCTCCGGCGCGCCGGGGCCGGGGGAGAGCAGCACCCCGTCGAAGCCGTCCTGCGCGTGCGCGAGCTCGACCTCGTCGTTGCGCAGCACCTCGCACTCGGCACCGAGCTGGTAGAGGTACTGGACCAGGTTGAAGACGAAGCTGTCGTAGTTGTCCACGACGAGGATGCGAGCGGTCATCGGACGGCGGCCATCCCGTTCGTCGCGTTCATACCGTTGTCCACGGTCACATCGTTGAACGGCAGCAGCGGTTCGGCCCACGGGAAGACGTACTGGAACAGGACGTACACGACAGCCAGGGCCAGCACGAGCGAGATCAGCGCTCTGAGCCACACGTTGCCCGGCAGATGCCGCCAGATCCAGCCGTACATGCGCTGCCTTCCTTCCCGGTTCCCCGGAACAGAGTAAGGGGAGATCGGCGGGACCGGTGGCCTACCCGGACAAACCCTTCGGCCGGCCCTGCTCGGCGGGGCTCACCGTCTCCAGGTGCGCCCAGGCGATGAGCCGGTGGCTGTGGCCCCACTCGGGGTCGCAGGTCGTCAGCGTCAGATAGCGGCCCGGCGCGGTCCAGCCGGACTCCCTCGGCACCGGGTCGATGACGCCGACGTCGGTGGGGACGGTACGGAAGGGGTCGCGGTCCAGGACGTACGTGTACCAGGACGTGCCGTCGAAGAGGTAGACGCGGTCGCCCTTGCGCAGCTTGGGGAAGTCTTTGAAGGGATCGCCGTAGGTGCGCCGGTGGCCGGCCACCGAGAAGTTACCGGTCTCCCCGAGCCGCGCGGTGTCCGCGTAGTGCCCCAGCCCCTTCTTCAGCACGCCGGAGCCGGTGCCCTGCAGGACGGGCTTGTGCCAGCCGGAGCCGAGCCGGGGTATGTACATGACGGCGAACGACGTGCCGTTCCGGTACGGCGCCGGGGCCGCCGCCGGCGGGGCGGCGGACGGTGTGCCGCCCGTCGCGGTCGGGGCGGGGGTGGGTTCCGCGGGGGCCAGGGATCCGGTGGCCCAGGTGTTCTGCAGCCGGTCGAGCTCGCCGTTCATCGCGCTGTCCGCGCGCACGCCGGTCCAGAACAGGATGTAGACGACGAAGAGGACGATCAACGCACCCGCGGTGACGCACAGTTCGCTCAGCGTCCGCACCACCAGCCGGATCGTCATCGGCGCCCCCGCCCCCTCGCCCCGCCGCCGGTCGCGAGTCCGGTCAGGAGACGGGCTTCGCGTAGTGGAGATCCACTGTGCCGGAGTAGCCGGGAAGAGTCACCCGGTTGTCCGCCTCCACTTTCCAGCCGAGCCCGTAGGCGTTGACGTACTGGAGGTAGTTCTGGATGGTCGCGTTCCGGTCGATGGCGGCGCGCAGCTTCTTCTGGTCACCCACAGCGGTGATTCTGTACGGCGGGGAGTAGACGCGGCCCTGGAGGATCAGGGTGTTGCCGACGCAGCGGACCGCGCTGGTGGAGATCAGCCGCTGGTCCATGACCCGGATGCCCACCGCTCCGCCCTCCCACAGCGCGTTGACCACGGCCTGCAGGTCCTGCTGGTGGATGACCAGGTCGTTGGGCTCCGGGTCGGGCACGCCGGGGACGAGCGCGGTGGCGTTCGGCGGGGCGTCGTTGAGGGTGACGTTCAGCGCCGGGCCGGTCAGCGCCTTCGTGCCGGCTTCCTCTTCGAGCGCATCGAGCTGCTTGCGGTTCGCGTCGGTGGCGCCGATGCCCTGGCGGGTGAGGGTGTCGACATCGTTCCGGACCGCGGTGAGCTGCTTCTCCAGCTCCTGGTTCCGGCTGCTCTGCTTGCGCACGTTGTCCGAGAGCTTGGGCAGCGGGTCGTCGCTGCGGATGTTGACGCCCTTGGCCGTGTCGAAGCTCATCCAGAAGATCAGTCCGGCGAGCGCGAAGACTCCCGCACTGAGCGTCCGCAGTACTACGGTGCGGGTGGAAGGACGAGCGGGAGAAGGACGGGAGGAGGGCGCGTCGCCGGAATCGGTCACCGTACCCTTGTCTCCTTCACACCCGAGGAAGCACTACGCTAACGGACGCCCGTCCGCGGTGGTGCCCCCACCCGCCCGGCCAGCCTCACATCCCCGACATCCCCGCGCGGTTACGCAGCGCATCGACAGGAGAGTCCCTCGTGCCGAAGTCACGGATCCGCAAGAAGGCCGACTTCACTCCGCCGCCGGAGAAGACGCAGTCGATAAAGCTCAAGTCCGGCTTCAACTGGGTCGCGCCCCTGATGCTGGCGCTCTTCGTCATCGGCCTGGCCTGGATCGTCCTCTTCTACGTCACGCAGGGCAGCCTGCCGGTCGACGCGCTGGGGAACTGGAACATCGTGGTGGGCTTCGGCTTCATCGCGGGCGGATTCGTGGTCTCCACGCAGTGGAAGTAGCCGGCTCCCGAGCTGGCCCGGACGGCTCTCCCCAGAGTTGTCCACACGGTTATCCACAGTGGGGAAAAGGTCGGAAGATCTGTGGATAACCTCTACGAGGTTGACGCCGGTGTGACCGGTGGCCGATGTGTCGGCCACCGGTCTTTCGTTGATCTTGCAGGGAAAACACGATGCGGTGACCGCACGCACACACGTTCCCCACAGGGTGCACAGGATCGGGTACTCGTTGTGGATAACGTCTGATCAACGCCAGTGGTAACGCCCTTCAGGCGGTGATCTGAGCCACGGCGATCCAGCTGGCCACGAGGGTGGCCGCCAGCACCGCCGCACAGGTCCCCCACTGCACCAGATCGCGCCGCTCGCGCGGTGCGTACGCCATCCCGATCGCGATCACCGTGCCGGCCGCGAGGCCGCCGAGGTGGCCCTGCCAGCTGACGTTCGACCAGGTGAAACTGAAGAACAGGTTCAGCCCGAGCAGGATCAGGATCGGCCGCATGTCCATCCGGCTGCGCCGCATGAAGACGGCGGTGGCCCCGAAGAGGCCGAAGATCGCCCCGGAGGCCCCCAGCGCGCCCGGGTACGGGGCGAGCAGCAGGACCAGAGCGCTGCCGCCGAGCCCCGAGATCAGATACAGCGCCAGATAGCGGGCCCGGCCGAGCGTGGCCTCCAGCGGCGCACCGATCCACCACAGCGTCAGCATGTTGAAGCCGATGTGCCAGTACTCCTGGTGCGCGAAGACCGAGCTGATCAGGCGGTACCACTGGTCGGGGCCCTCGGACACGCCGATGCAGTACTGCCGCACCACGGGGTCGCAGTACGCGTACAGCGACAGGTCACCGGCGAGCCGGTCGCCGAGCGCCTGCACCAGCACGAAGACCGCCAGGTTCAACCCGATGAGGATCTTCGTGACCAGGTGCGGGTCGGCGGCCACCGTGCCGCCCGCGACCGTACGCGGCGCGGGTGTCGTCCGCCGGGCCTCGCCCAGGCACTCCGGGCACTGGAAGCCCACCGAGGCGCTGACCATGCACTCCGGGCAGATCGGCCGCTCGCAACGGGTGCAGCGGATGCCGGTCTCGCGATCGGGGTGCCGGTAGCAGCAGACCGCCTGGTCCATGAGGTCCTCTTCCTGGGGACGCGCGTCGCCCTGCCCCTCCATACGGACGGGCAGGGCGCAGTGTTCCCGAAGAGTACGGCGCGATCAGCCCTCGCGGGTCTCGATCACGACCGACTCGATCACGACGTCCTGCACCGGGCGGTCGGTGCGCGGGTTGGTCGGGGTGGCGATGATCGCGTCCACGACCTTCTGGCTGGCCACGTCGGCGACCTCGCCGAAGATGCTGTGCTTGCGGGTCAGCCACGTGGTCGGGGAGACCGTGATGAAGAACTGGGAGCCGTTGGTGCCCGGGCCGGCGTTCGCCATCGCCAGCAGGTAGGGCTTGTCGAACCCGAGGTCGGGGTGGAACTCGTCCGCAAACTCGTAGCCCGGACCGCCGGTGCCGTTGCCCAGCGGGTCGCCGCCCTGGATCATGAAGCCGGTGATCACACGGTGGAACACCGTGCCGTCGTACAGCTTCGCGTTGGTCGGCTTGCCGGTCTTCGGGTCGGTCCACTCACGCGTACCCTCGGCGAGCTCGACGAAGTTCTTCACCGTCTTCGGTGCGTGGTTCGGCAGGAGCCGGACCTCGATGTCCCCGTGGTTGGTCTTCAGGGTCGCATAGAGCTGCTCGGCCACGATCTACCTTCCATAGTCTTCGCTGACAGGGACAAATCCTCGCACGGACGGGGAGTGGCCGTCGGCTTCCCCGGCTCTATCGCGTACCGGCGCGCATCGTGGCATCGTCTGTGGGAGCTCTCCGTGTGCCCCGCCTTGACCCATATGCCCGGTCGCACATGCCGGACCGGCCCTAAACAGGCATGATTTCAAATCGGGTGGATAGGCGAAAACCGTACGCCACCGAGGAGGAGGTTCCTGTGACCCGCATCGACAGCGTGCGCAACGCAGCCGGGCAGACCAAGGACAGCATGCAGCACGCCGCTGAGGTGGTCGCTCCATACGCCGTCACCGCCAAGGACAACGCCGCGCACTACGCGGACGAGGCGAAGATCTGGCTGACGCCCCGAGTGGCGACCGCCGCGCAGAAGGCACATGCCGCACTACCGCCCAAGGTCGCTTCGGCTGTGGACACCGCGGCCGTGAAGGCCGCGCTGACCGCACGCCAGGCCAATGAGTACGCGGCCCCCCGGGTCGGACACGCGGTGGAGGTCACCCGTGCCGCCGCGGGCCCCGCCCGTGACGAGGCCCTGGCACGTGGCGCGGCCGCCCTGGCCGCACTGCAGGGCAGGGTGTCCGTCGCCGAGATCGACAAGCTGGGCCGGCAGCACCGTCGTCGTGCCAAGGCGGGCAAGGCCTTCAAGCGCCTTGTGGTGCTCGGCATGATCAGCGGGGCCGGTTACGCCGCGTGGAAGTGGTGGAGCAAGCAGACCAACCCGGACTGGCTGGTCGAGCCCGCCCCGCCGACCGAGGTCGCGGACCGGGCCACGCTCAACGGCAGCGGCCCGACCCTCGTCGGCATGGACCGTACGGACAAGGCCGACCCGCTCGACAAGGTCGACGGCTCGCCCGTGGAGCCCCTCGACCCCGAGGTGCAGGCGAAGCAGGCCGAGGCGGACCGGGTCGATCGCCCGGATCACGGCGACGAATCCTGACCTCGCAGCGCCCCTGACCTCGCACCGCCCCTGACCCACGGTCCGGCCCTGAGCTCGGTCCGACTCGGCAACCAGTGGCACCGGGGTCCTGGACCTCCTATCGATACAGCGCGTACGCACCACATGCCGGAGGGCGGGAGACCGTACGGTCTCCCGCCCTCCGGCATGCGCGGGGATACGGGTCAGCGTCCGACCAGTTCCCTGGCGCCGTCGGTGCCGTCGGTGCCGTCGGTGCCGTCGGTCCCGTCGGTCCCGTCGGCCACGTCGTCGGCCGTCCCGCCGTCCTTCCCGCCGTCCTTCTCGTCGGTCGGTTCGTCGATCACCGCCGGGACGCCCCGCAGGGTGTGGAACGCGATCACCGCCGCGACGGCGATCAGGACGGCGCCCGCCAGGGTGGTGACGTGCATGCTGTGGGTGAAGGCCTGGCTCGCCGTCTCGGCGACCTGCCGCCCCATCGGGCCTGACAGCTGTGCGCCGGGCCCGACCGCCCCGCCGACCGATTCCCTGGCGGCCTGGGCCGCACCGGCCGGAACGCCCGCCGGCAGGTCGAGACCGTTGCGGTAGACGCCGGTCAGTACCGAGCCGAGGACCGCGATGCCCAGCGCCCCGCCGAGCTCCATCGCCGTCTCGGAGATCGCCGCCGCGGCGCCCGCCCGCTCCTTCGGCACGCTCGCCATCGCCGTGTCGAAGGTGACGGTGAACGTCAGCGTGATGCCCGCACCGTTGACGATCAGAGCGGGCAGCAGCAGCCAGTAGCTGGAGTCCGGGGTGACCAGGCCGAGACCGACCATGCTGACCGACATCAGGACCAGGCCCAGGGCCACCACCTTGGCCCGGCCGATCCTGGGCACCAGGGCGGAGGACAGCGGCGCGGCGAAGGCGGCCGACAGCGGGCCGGGGAGCAGCGCCAGGCCCGCCATCAGCGGGGACCAGCCGCGGACGACCTGGAAGTAGAGCGAGAAGGCCAGCGAGAGCGAGGCCGAGGCGAAGATCGCGACCAGGTTGGCGCTGATGGAGCCGGTGAAGGCCGGGTTGCGGAAGAGCCTGATGTCCAGCAGTGGTGAGGCGATGCGGGTCTGGCGCCGGACGAAGGCGATCAGGCAGCCGACACCGATCGCGGCGGCCATCCACACCGACGGCTCGTGCACACCGTCACGGGTGGCCGTCTTGATGGCGAAGATGACACCCAGCAGACCGGCGATCGAGAGCGGGACGCTGATCCAGTCCAGCCGTCCCGGGTCGGGGTTGCGGGACTCGGGGAGCACGATCGCACCGGCGATCACGACCGCCAGCAGGACCGGGACGTTGATCAGGAAGACCGAACCCCACCAGAAATGGTCCAGCAGCGCGCCGCCGACGACCGGGCCGAGCGCGAAGCTGCCCGCCCCGACGCCGCCGGAGATACCCACGGCCGTGGTGCGCTCGCGGGGGTCGGTGAACACGTTGCGGACGATCGACAACGTCGACGGCATGATCGTCGCGCCGGCCACACCCAGCAGCGCGCGGGCACCGATGAGCATCTCCGGGCTGGTGGCGTACGCGGTGAGGACCGAGGCCACCCCGAAGGCGCCGGCGCCCAGCAGCAGCAGCTTCTTGCGGCCTATCCGGTCACCGAGGTTGCCCATCACCACCAGCAGGCCGCCGAGGGCGAACCCGTAGATGTCCGCGATCCACAGGATCTCGGTGCCCGACGGTTTCAGGTCGGTGACGAGCGAGGGGATCGCGTAGTTGAGCACGCTGGTGTCGATACCGAGCAGCGCCGCCGCCACGCAGCAGATCGCCAGTACGGCCCAACGCCGGGGGTCCGAGGGGGTCGTGGAGGTCTGCGCACTCGGCGCCATCTGCTGATTCTTCGTCATGCCGGTGACTGTGTCAGAGCGTTCTGACCGGTCACTGACCGTTCGCTTACCGCGCAGCGTCGAAGTCCGTCAGCGCCACGACCGTCTGTTCACGGGAGAGCGCGACACCGCGGGCGTGCGCCGCGGCGAAGGCCGCTTCGCCGAGCGCGGCGCGGGCGGCGGCGCCGACCCGGGCGGTGTCCCGGCCGGGCGGCACCTCGGCGCCGCGCAGCGTCCGGGCGACGCCGAGCAGCAGCGCGGCCCGCTCCGGGCCGCCCTCCAGCAGCGCCAGGCCGGCCAGCGCCTCGGCGAAGCTCGCGGCGACCGGGCCGTTGCGGCTCACCAACTCGGCCTCGGGAACCTGGCGGTAGTAGCCGCGGGCCCGCTCCGGGTCCCCCTCGGCCTCGGCGATCCTGGCCAGCCCGATCAGGATCAGCGATCGGTTCATGTCGAGACCGGCCCACCCGGTACCGCTCTCGCCGAGGGCCAGCTCGCAGAGGGCGCGGGCCTCGGCCAGCTCACCACGCGCCCGGGCGACCTCGCCCAGGCCGAGGTGGGCCATCGCCATGCAGTCGGGCGCACCGGCCCGGCCGGACAGCTCGACCACCCGCTCGTAGTCGGCGCGGGCCGCCTCGGTGTCTCCGTCCCGCGCGCTGCGTTCGGCCCGTCGGCACAGCAGTTGCGCCATGTCCTCGATCGCGCCGAGCGGTTCGACATAGCCGAGCGCCTCGTCGGCCAGCGCCGCGGCCCGCTCGTTGTCGCCCTGCCAGTCGGCGAGCTGCGCCAGTACGTCGAGCGCGTTGGCCATCGCCCAGCGGTCGCCGAGCACCCGGAAGCCGGCCAGCCCGGCGCTGAACTCCCGCTCCGCGAGGGCGGTGTCGCCCCGCACCATCCAGTGCGCGTAGCCCTGGCCCAGATGCAGCAGCGCCACGGCCCAGGGGTCACGGCCCGGATCGTCCAGGGTGAGCGAGATCAGCTCGGCGGCGTCAGCGGTGGGCGCGCCCATGGCCATCGCCCAGATGACGGTGAGGCTGGGGAAGCGCTGCGGAATGTAGCCGAGGGAGGCCATGACCGCGTCGGCGGCCGCCGTGTGCGCGCCCAGTTCCCGGTTGTCGGAGACGCCGTTGGCCGCCGCGAGCACGCACAGCACGTACTCCTCGTCGAGCCCCTCGGGCGCCTGCGGCCCGATGAGGTCCAGCAGCTCGCGGGCCGGGCCCGCGCCCTCCAGCCGGACGCCGCGCAGCAGCCAGTACGTGGACAGCGGGGCCAGCAGCCGCAACGCCGTCCCGGTGTCGCCGTCCTCCACCCGCCGGCGGAGCGCGGTGTGCAGGTTGTCCTGGTCGACGGAGAGCCGCCGCAGCCAATCGAGCTGCTCCGCGCGCCGCAGACGGGGCTCCGCCTCGCCGACCAAAGCGAGGAAGTACCGGGCGTGGGCGCGGCGCAGGGCCGCCGTCTCACCGGCTTCCGCGAGCCGCTCGGCGCCATAGGCGCGGATCGTCTCCAGCATCCGGTAGCGGACCCCGTCGGCGCCCTCGGGACGATGGGCGACGACCAGGGACTTGTCGACGAGCGAGTCGATCAGATCGAGCACGTCGAACGCGTCGACCCCGGCCTCCCGCGTCCCGTCGCCGTCCGTACCGCCGCCGTCCGCCACGTCGTCGTCCGTCGTGCGGTCCGCGCAGACGGCCTCGGCCGCCTCCAGCGTCCAGCCACCGGCGAAGACCGAGACCCGGCGCAGGACGGCGCGTTCGGACTCCGTGAGCAGGTCCCAGCTCCAGTCGACGACCCCGCGCAGCGTCTTCTGACGGGGCTGGGCGGTCCGGCTGCCGCGCGACAGCAGCCGGAACCGTTCGTCGGGCCGGATCCCGGGCCCGTACTCACTCTGCTCCGGCGCCGCGGAGACCACGCCGAGCCGGGAGGCGATCTCGGACGCGGACATCGACCGCAGCCGGGCGGCGGCCAGTTCGATGGCGAGCGGCAGTCCGTCGAGCGCCGTGCACACCCGCAGGACGGCATCGAGATCGGCGGCCAGCTCGAAATCGGGCTGCACGGCGACGGCCCGCTCGGTGAACAGTCGCACCGCCGGGAACGCGAGCGCGCGGACATGGTCCGTGCCGGGCGGCGGCAGCCGCAGCGGGGGGATCGGGCAGAGCGTCTCGCCGGGGATCCCCAGCGGTTCGCGGGTGGTGGCCAGCACCCGCAGCTCTCCGCAGTCCCCGAGCAGCCGGCCGACGATCTTGGCGATCTCGCCGACGACATGTTCGCAGTTGTCCAGCACGAGCAGCAGCGGGCGGTCGGCCAGGGCCGCGGTGACCCGGTCGACCGGATCGGGCGCCGGACCGGCACCAGGCATCACCCCGGCCTCGCGCAGTCCGAGCGCGCCCTGGATCGCGTGCGGCACCTCGGCGGCATCGGCGAGGCCGGCGAGCTCGACGAAACAGGCCTCACCGCCGTACCGCCCGGCCGCCTCGATCGCGATCCGGGTCTTACCCGCACCACCCGGGCCGATGAGGGTGACGAGCCGGCCTTCGGACAGCTGGGCACCGATCCGGTCCAGCTCCTCGTCTCGGCCGACGAAACTGGTGAGCTGCGTGGGCAGCACGAAGCGCGGTCGGGCCGGCTCGGAGACCGTCGGCGATGCGGACGCCGTGGTCGTCGTGGGCGATGTTCCACGTGGAACATGCGCGTGCGCGGCGGGCGTCAGCTCCGGATCCCCGCGCAGCACCGCCAGGTGAACAGCGGCCAGTTCCGGTCCCGGGTCCGCGCCCAGCGTGTCGGCAAGCTCGCTGCGAGCCGCCTCGTACGCCTCCAGCGCCTCGCTCTGCCGCCCGCTGCCGTACAGCGCCCGCATCAGCTGGCCACGCAGCCGCTCACGCAACGGATGCGCGTCGACGAGCTCCCGCAGCCCGGCGACCAGCTCCCGGTGCCCGCCGAGCGCCAGTTCGGCCTCCATCCGGTCCTCGGCGGCCGAGATCCGCAGCTCCTCCAGCCGCGTCACCTGCACCTGCGCGAACGGGGCGCCGTCCACATCGGCCAGCGCGGGCCCGCGCCACAGCTCCAGCGCCTCCCGCAGCAGAACAGCGGCACGCGCGGGATCGCCTGCCGCCAGCGCCTCCCGGCCCTCCGCGCTGAGCCGCTGGAAACGGTGCGAGTCGACGTCGTCGGGGTCGATCGCGAGCCGGTAGCCCGCCGGATGGAACTCGATCTTCTGCGGCAGCACCTGGCGCAGCCGGGACACCTGCGACTGGAGGGCGTTCGCGACCCCGGCCGGCGGATCCTCCCCGTACAGGCCGTCGATCAGTCGTTCGGGCGTCACCACCCGGCCCGCGTCGAGCAACAGCAGCGCCAGCAGCGCCCGGCGCCGCGGCCCACCCAGCGCGACCGCGCTGCCGTCCGCGTTCCAGACCTGCGTCGCGCCAAGGATGCCGAACATCACGCCCCCGATTGTGCAGCACCGGCTGATGATCCGATACGCAAATCAGCGCGGGACCGCTGACGGTCCCGCGCTGATCAACACTGTGGAGCCTAGGAGATTCGAACTCCTGACATCTGCCTTGCAAAGGCAGCGCTCTACCAACTGAGCTAAGGCCCCTCTTCGCAGAACAGCGTACCTGTTCCGGGACGCGACCCCGACCCAGTATCCCGGTCCGTAGGATGCTTTGCAGGATTCACGGCCGCAAACAGGAGTGCGTATGGACCCCTCTCCGCACGACGCCGCCAGCCGCGCGCAGGAGCTGCAGCGCAATTGGTACGGCGAACCGCTCGGCGACCTCTTCCGCCGCCTCATCGGCGATCTCGGGCTGAACCAGGCGCGGCTGGCGGGCGTGCTGGGGCTCTCGGCACCGATGCTCTCGCAGCTGATGAGCGGTCAGCGCGCGAAGATCGGCAACCCGGCCGTCGTCCAGCGGCTGCAGGCACTCCAGGATCTCGCCGGGCATGTCGCGGACGGCAGCGTCACGTCCTCCGAGGCGACCTCGCGGATGGACGACATCCGGCAGTCGTCCGGCTCCTCCGTCCTCACCGGCACCACCCACAGCTCCTCCTCGGGCTCCGCCGCCGGCGCCGCCCGGCATGTCGTACGGGACATCCAGTCGCTGCTGCGGGCCGTCGCGTCCGCCGAGGAGATTGCGGAAGCGGCGAACACCCTCGCCTCCAGCCATCCACAACTGGCAGAGTTCCTCCATGTGTACGGCGCCGGGCGGACCGCGGAAGCGATCGCCCACTACGAGGCGCACCAGGGCTGACCGGAATAGCAGGGGGCGGGTCGCAGACCATGGGTGAGGTCTTCGCAGGCCGGTACGAGCTGGTCGACCCGATCGGACGCGGCGGCTCGGGCGCGGTCTGGCGCTCCTGGGACCACCGGCGGGGACGCTATGTGGCGGCGAAGGTGCTCCAGCAGAGCGACGCGCACGCCCTGCTGCGCTTCGTCCGCGAGCAGGCGATGCGGATCGACCATCCGCACGTCCTGGCACCCGCCAGTTGGGCCGCCGACGACGACAAGGTCCTGTTCACCATGGACCTGGTCCGGGGCGGATCGCTCTCGCACCTGATCGGCGACTACGGGCCGCTGCCCCCGCACTTCGTGTGCGCTCTGCTCGACCAGCTGCTCTCCGGGCTGACGGCCGTCCACGCCGAAGGCGTCGTGCACCGGGACATCAAGCCCGCCAACATCCTGCTGGAGGCCACCGGCACCGGACAGCCGCACCTGCGGCTGTCGGACTTCGGCATCGCCATGCGCAAGGGCGAGCCGCGGCTGACCGAGGTCAACTACGTCGTCGGCACACCGGGCTACTTCGCGCCCGAGCAGATGATGGGCGCGGAACCGGACTTCCCGGCCGATCTGTACGCGGTCGGCCTGGTCGCTCTCTACCTGCTCAGCGGGCAGAAGCCGGACGCCCAGGCGATCTACGAGCGCTACCTGAACGAGGGCGTCCCGCGCGCCCCGCAGGGTGTGCCCGAGCCGATGTGGCAGGTCATCGGCAATCTGCTGCAACCCGACCCGGACGCCCGCTTCCGCACCGCCACCGGCGCCCGCAAGGCGCTCTCCGCCGCGGTCGAACTCCTGTCGGTACCCGGCCTGGACGACGAGCCGGTCGAGGTCTTCGACCAGATCGGCCCGCTGCCCGAGGGCTTCGACGCCCAGGGCCCGCACCGGAAGCGGCGTCGGGCACGCCCCGAGGAAACCAGCAGCTTCCACCTCCCGGCCCCCCAGACACCACCGGCCCCGTCCCCGGAGTACGCACCGCAGCAACCGTCCGCGTACGGCTCCCCGCAAACCGGAACCCAGACCCCGCCGCCCCCCGTCCACAACCCGTACACGACGGCAGCAGCACCCCAGACCCAGCCCCACACAAACGGCCTGCCCCAGCCCCCAGCAGAGGCCCCCACAGGCCCACCCCAGCTACCGGAGCCCACCCGCCCGTACACAGCGGCAGCACACCCCACCCCGCCCGCCGCTTTGCACCCGGTTCCGCAGACACGCCGACCGGGACCACCGGCAAAGCTGGTGATCCCGATCCTCATCGTCGCCGCGCTCTGCTTCGCGGTCGGCATCTGGGCGCTGACAGCGGCCTGAGTTCAGCTACCAAGCAGGCGGCGGCCCGTACCCCGACTGCGGCGGCTGCGGCGCCTGAGCCGCAGCCGCAACCCGCGGCCGCCGCCGCGCCGCCACCACCCACACCGCCAGACTCAGCAGAAGCACCGTGCCCGCCCCGAGCGCCGCGAACGCCACCAGCCGCATCGTGGAGGAGCTCGAACCGCCACCCGTCGCCGTGCCGTCGGCCTTCGCCAGGTCGTCGCCGCCGATGCCGAACCCGGCCTTGGCCGCGTCCCCGTCGTACCCCGGCGAAGGGGCCACCGCGCCCTTGACGTCCAGCCGCAGGGTGACGCCGATCGGCCCGTTCACGACGTCCTTGACGCCCGGGTGCACGCTGACCGCGAAGTAGTACCAGCCGGCGAACCGGGTGGCCGAGACCTTGCTGCCGCTCTCGAACCGGTTGGCGTACGAGACCGGTACGGTCTGGCCGGTGATCGACGTCTGCTTGCCGGCGTAGGACTCCGTGTCGTCGTCGATGTGGCCGCGGGCGGGGTTGTACGCGTCGACCCGCACGCCGGCGCTCTGGAAGCCGTTCTCCTTGGCCGCGGGCGCGTTCGCGAAGTCGGCGAAGAGGACCGCGTGCTGGCCCCAGTCGACCGGCACCTTGTAGAAGCGGGTCTCGCCGGGCAGCACCTTGTCGTTCCAGATGCCGCTCTTGATGGCCGCCGCATTGTCGAAGCTCGTGCCGCCCTGCGCCGGCTTGGGGGTACCGGTCACCGGCGTCGGAGACGCCTCCGTGGCGCTGGAGGCGGGCGCGGGCTTGGCGTCGGCCTTGAGGGCCGGCTCCGACATGAAACGGATCTCGACGGGCCACTCGGCCGGGTCCGAGGTCCCGGCGCTCTCCCGCTTGATCTCCAGGGTGTAGCGGTTGGCCTCCTGGCACCGCCCGTCCTTCTCGATGGTCCGCGCCGTGTAGCCGCCGACCGGCCGCGCCGCCCCGTCGTTGTCGAAGTGCGCGTCGAAGCTGTCGCAGTCGGTGCCGTCGGCGCTCTGCAGCTTGAGGTCGATGCCGTCGCCGTAGGCGACCTTGGCGCCCGGCTTCGGAATGGCGAACGCCGACAGGTACGCCGAGGACTTCGCGTCCAGGTCCACGCCGTAGTACTTGGTGTCACCCACCTTGAGGGTGTCCTGGTAGGTGCCGCCCGGGGTGAGCGCCTGGGCCTCGGCCGTCGTGGCCGCGCCCTTCACCGCCGTGCCCTGCGGCTGCCACACGGGCACGGCGGCGTCCGCCAGTGCCGTGCCCTGCAGCCCGGCGAGCGTCACGCCGGCCACCGCCACCGCCACCGCCACCAACAGTCCGCGTCCGCGCATTACGCTCCGCCCCTCTTCGTCCGGCGCACCAGCGCCACCCCGCCGACGGCCGCGAGCGCGACCGCCCCGCCCGCTGCTGCCGCGATCATGTCCTTGCCGGTCATGAATCCGGTCATGAATCCTCCCCCGTCCGAGCCGCCGCTGTCGCGGCCCGCGGCCGAATCGCCGCCCTTGTCGGAAGCTGCGGCATCGTCCTTGGCCTGGCCCTTGGCCGGCGCCGGTGCCTGGTACTGCGGCCCGGCCAGTTCGTCGCCCGTCACATTGACCCGCAGGACGACGCCGACCGCCGCGTTCCTCGCCAGCCGCGCGGCCTTCGGGCCGAGCGACACGGCGATGTAGTAGTCCCCGGCGCTGTGCACCGCGGCGGCCGAGCCGCCGACGACCCAGCGGTTGGTCCAGGTCACCGGCACCGTCCCGAGCCCCACGGACAGGGGTTTGCCGGTGTAGCTGCGGTGGTCGTCGCCGCCGGAGGCGTCGCGCACCGGCTGCCGGGCCGGCCCGTACGTCCCCGTCTCGACGTAGCTCCAGACGGAGGCCGCGGACGCGTCGTCCAGCACCGGTTCGTTGGCGAACTCGGCCGCATAGCTGAGCTGTTGTCCCCAGCCCAGCCGCACCTTGTAGAAGCGCGTCTGCGCGGGCAGCAGCTTGTCGCGCCAGACGCCCTTGGTGAGCGCGGCCGCGTCGTTGAAGCCGGTGCCGCCCGTGATGTCCTTCGGGTCGCCGGCGAGCGGCGCGGGCTTGTCGCCGTACTCGGTCTCGGCGGCCGCGGGCGTGGTCCCGGCCTTGAGCGGTGCCTCGCTCCCGTACCGGATCTCGATCGGCCACCGGCCCTGGTCGGAGCCGGGGGCGCTCGTCCGGTGCACCGAGAGCAGGTACTGACCGGCCTTGTCGCAGCTGCCGTCGCCCTTGGCGGTGGGCACCCGGCTCACCGCCGCCGTGACGATCATCGCGCCCTCGTCCTGCCCGAAGTGCGCGGATCCGGTGTCGCAGGTGAACGCGTACTGGCCGGCCGACGCCGCCTTCAGCTCGATGCCGTCGCCGTAGCCGACCTTCACGCCCGGTTGCGGAACCGCGGTCACCGCGAGGTCCGCGGTGGCGGTGGCGTCCAGGCCTGCCGCGTACCAGCGGG
The DNA here is from genome assembly GCF_010548325.1 of Streptomyces sp. SID13666. Lineage (NCBI taxonomy): Bacteria > Bacillati > Actinomycetota > Actinomycetes > Kitasatosporales > Streptomycetaceae > Streptomyces > Streptomyces sp. SID13666. The sequence continues at coordinate 91,268 of NZ_JAAGLX010000024.1, forward strand.
TCTCTCCCGGCCCGATGGTGTCCAGGTACTGCCCCGGCGCGATGGCGGCCGCCCGCGTCGCCTTCGCGCCGCCCGTGATGCGGGTGCCGTCGAAGCGGTACGCGTCGGCGCTGAGCTGGGACGCGCGCACCAGCTGCCGGGCGAGCGCCGCGGCGTCGGGGGCGTCGTAGTAGGCGCCGTGTCCGGCCCGGGCGACGCACTCCAGCTCCTCGCGGGCGGCGCCCTTCACCTGGAAGCCGATGGTGTCGATCCGCAGACCGATCCCGTCCCCGGCCAGCTGGGCCGCCACCTCGCAGGGCTTGGGCGCCCCGCAGTTGGACTCGCCGTCGGAGATCAGCAGGATCGTGCGCCGGCCGTCCTTGGGCAGGTCGCCCGCGGCCCGGGTCAGCGCCAGGGCGGTCGGGGTGTCCCCCTTGGGCTGAACAGCCGCCACGGCCCGCTTCATCGCGTCCCGGTCCAGCGGGACGACGGGCTCGGCGAGCTGGGTGTCGTCGCAGCCGTGCGGCTTTCCGGCGCCGTAGACCCGCAGCCCGGTCCTGTGACCGTCCGGCAGGGTGTCCACGACGGTGTTGACGGCCTTGCGGGCCGACTCGATCCGGGTGCCGCCCGAGCCCTCGGGCCCCGCCATCGATCCGGACGAGTCCAGCACCATGATCAGGCTGTCGTCCGCGGCCGGTACGGCGGCCTGCGCGGCCGCCGGCCCGCCGAGCACCGCGAGGACGGAGATCAGCAGTCCGCCGCTCACCGCCCCGGCAGCCACGCGCCACTGTGGTCGTTGCATGCTGTGCTCCCCCTCGACCGGACCCGGCTTTGTTTGCTACCGCGAAGGTATTGATTTGCGTGAGCAAACTCAAGACGTTTCCCGTCACGGTCCCGCAACAGCGGGCGACCCCTCACGGAGCGGGCGGCCCGGCACGGCAAGAGGCCCCGACCGCTGTGCGGTCGGGGCCTCGGAGCACTTCGGCGTCTCAGACGCTCGCGCCGGAACCTGCCGGTACGGAGTCGGTCGCTTCCGTCCACAGATCCTGCTCGGCGCGGTCCGCCTGGATCTGGCGGTACACGAGGAGCCCGCCGATGGCGGCCAGTGCCACCAGGAGAAACTTCTTCACCGCGCGACCTCGTCCTTCTTGGATTGGGAGAGCCCTGACGCGCCCGACTATACACACCGGCCGATACCGAACGGTGACCTGCACCCGCTCCAACTGCCGTACCGGACAGCAGCCGGACAGCCCGCCGGAGACAGCAAACGGCCCGTACGGATCAGGATCCGTACGGGCCGTTCAACGCGGTGGGCCTAACAGGACTTGAACCTGTGGCCTCTTCCTTATCAGGGAAGCGCTCTAACCGTCTGAGCTATAGGCCCGCGCTGCAACGAAAGATTAGCGCACCACAGGCCATGTCCCAAAATCGGAATCCGGCGCCCGGCTACTCGTCCTCGGCGAGGGTCAGCTCGACGCCCCCGACGAAGCCCGCGGACATGTTGTAGATGAAGGCACCGAGGGTGGCCAGCGCCGTCGCGAGGACCACATCGATCACCGCGATGACCGTGGTGATGACCAGGACGCGGGACAGCGACAGGAAGGACACCAGGTCGAAACCACCACTGCCACTGCCACCGCCCTCCGCCGTCGTCGCGTCGCTGATCGTGCTGCCGACGGTGCTGAAGACGCCGATCGCGTCCAGCACCATCCACAGCACCGCCACCGCCACGATCGTGCAGATGCCCAGCGCGATGGAGAGCAGGAAACTGACCTTCATCACCGACCAGGGGTCGGCCCTGGCGACCCGCAGCCGCGCCTTGCGCGTCCGCGGGACGGTACGGGCGGCGGGACGCGGCCTGCGGACGCCCGCGGCGGCCGGCGCCCCCACGCCGGCCCCCTGAGCGGCCGGCGGCGCGTACGCCTGCGCGGGCTGGTGCGGAGGCTGCTCCGGCGCACCGGGCACCCCCGCGCCATACGTTTGAAGCGGGCCCGCATGGTGCGGCGGACGTGTGTCGGTCACGGTGGATCCCCCCTGATGCGGGCCGCTGTCCGTGGAGGAGCCAGGGGCACCGCCGGCACCGGCCTGGGCGGCCGCCTGCGGCCGGTCCGGGCCTGTCGTCCCACCAGCAGCGGCGCCCGTGGCTCCACTCACGGCCTACTCCTCGATTTCAGCGGCCACGGGCTGGTCGCCCTCGGCCTCTTCGGCGTCGACCTCATCGGCCTCTGCCCCAGCCTCGGCATTGCGGGCGATACCGACGACGGCATCCCGCTTGCCAAGGTTGATCAGTTGGACGCCCATGGTGTCACGGCCCGTCTCCCTGACCTCGTTGACCCGCGTACGAATCACTCCACCGCTGAGGCTGATGGCGAGGATCTCATCCGTCTCCTCGACCACCAGCGCCCCGACGAGGGAACCGCGGTCCTCGACGATCTTCGCCGCCTTGATACCGAGTCCGCCACGCCCCTGGACGCGGTATTCGTCCACCTTGGTGCGCTTGGCGTACCCGCCGTCCGTGGCGGTGAAGACGAACGTACCCGGCCGGACCACATTCATCGAGAGCAGTTCGTCGCCCTCTCGGAAACTCATGCCCTTCACGCCCGACGTGGCACGGCCCATCGGGCGCAGCGCGTCGTCCGTCGCGGTGAACCGGATGCACTGGGCCTTGCGGCTCACCAGCAGCAGATCGTCCTCCGCCGACACCAGCTCGGCACCGATCAGCTCGTCGTCCGAACCGTCCGCGGCCTCGCGCAGGTTGATGGCGATGACGCCGCCGGCCCGCGGGGAGTCGTAGTCCTTGAGCGCGGTCTTCTTGACCAGGCCCGCCTTGGTGGCGAGCACCAGGTACGGCACGGCCGCGTAGTCCCGGATCGCGAGGATCTGGGCGATCTTCTCGTCCGGCTGGAACGCCAGCAGGTTCGCGACGTGCTGGCCGCGGGCGTCCCGCCCGGCGTCCGGCAGCTCGTACGCCTTCGCCCGGTAGACGCGGCCCTTGTTGGTGAAGAACAGCAGCCAGTGGTGCGTGGTGGAGACGAAGAAGTGGTCGACGATGTCGTCCTGCTTCAGCTTCGCGCCGCGTACGCCCTTGCCGCCGCGCTTCTGCGACCGGTAGTCCTCGGTCTTGGTGCGCTTGACGTAACCGCCGTGCGTGATCGTGACGACGATGTCCTCTTCGGCGATCAGGTCCTCGATGGACATGTCACCGTCGAAGGGGATCAGCTTGCTGCGCCGGTCGTCGCCGAACTTGTCGACGATGACCGCCAGCTCCTCGCTGATGATCTGCCGCTGCCGCTCGGGCGAGGCCAGGATCGCGTTGTACTCGTTGATCTTGGCCTGCAGCTCGTCGTGCTCCGCGACGATCTTCTGCCGCTCCAGGGCCGCGAGGCGCCGCAGCTGCATCTCCAGGATCGCGTTGGCCTGGATCTCGTCGATCGACAGCAGGCCCATCAGGCCCTCACGGGCGATCTCGACCGTGTTGCTGCGCCGGATCAGCGCGATGACCTCGTCGATCGCGTCCAGCGCCTTGAGCAGACCGCGCAGGATGTGCGCCCGCTCCTCGGCCTTCCGCAGCCGGAAACGCGTACGGCGGACGATGACCTCGACCTGGTGCGTCACCCAGTGCCGGATGAACGCGTCGATCGACAGGGTGCGCGGCACGCCGTCGACCAGCGCCAGCATGTTCGCGCCGAAGTTGGTCTGCAGGTCGGTGTGCTTGTACAGGTTGTTCAGCACGACCTTGGCGACCGCGTCGCGCTTGAGCACCACGACCAGGCGCTGCCCGGTGCGCGAGCTCGTCTCGTCGCGGACGTCGGCGATGCCGGCGACCTTGCCGTCCTTCACCAGGTCGGCGATCTTCTGCGCGAGGTTGTCCGGGTTGACCTGGTACGGAAGCTCCGTGACCACCAGGCACTGGCGGCCCTGGATCTCCTCGACATTGACGATGGCGCGCATCGTGATCGAGCCGCGGCCCGTGCGGTACGCGTCCTCGATGCCGCTGCGGCCCACGACCAGCGCGCCGGTCGGGAAGTCCGGGCCCTTGATCCGCTCCAGGAGCGCGTCCAGCAGCTCCTCGTGCGAGGCCTCGGGGTTCTCCAGGTACCACTGCGCGCCGGCCGCGACCTCGCGGAGGTTGTGCGGCGGGATGTTGGTGGCCATGCCGACCGCGATGCCCGCGGAGCCGTTGACCAGCAGGTTCGGGAAGCGCGCCGGGAGGACCGTCGGCTCCTGGTTACGGCCGTCGTAGTTGTCCTGGAAATTGACGGTGTCCTCGTCAATGTCGCGGACCATCTCCATCGACAGCGGCATCATCTTGCACTCGGTGTACCGCATGGCGGCGGCCGGGTCGTTGCCCGGGGAACCGAAGTTGCCGTTGGAGTCCACGAGCGGCATGCGCATCGACCAGTGCTGGGCGAGGCGGACCAGGGCGTCGTAGATCGAGGAGTCGCCGTGCGGGTGGTACGTACCCATGACGTCACCGACGACACGGGCGCACTTGTAGAAGCCCTTCTCGGGCCGGTAGCCGCCGTCGTACATCGCGTACAGCACCCGGCGGTGCACCGGCTTGAGGCCGTCACGGACGTCGGGCAGCGCACGCGACACGATGACGGACATCGCGTAGTCGAGGTAGCTGCGCTGCATCTCCGTTTCGAGGCCCACCGGCTCGATGCGCACGGTGGAGATCTCGGCATCGGCGGGCACGGCCGCCTCGTCGTCGGGCGTCACAGGGGGATTCTCGTCGGCCATTGCTGGTCAAAGTCCTTTCGGGCGGCGGCGGTGGGGCCGACTCAGATGTCGAGGAAGCGGACGTCCTTGGCGTTGCGCTGGATGAACGAGCGCCGCGCCTCGACGTCCTCACCCATCAGCACCGAGAACAGGTCGTCGGCCTGCGCGGCGTCGTCCAGGGTGACCTGGCCGAGCACACGGTGGTCGATGTCCATGGTGGTGATCCGCAGCTCCTCGGCGTTCATCTCGCCGAGGCCCTTGAAGCGCTGGATCGCGTCTTCCCGGACCCGCTTGCCCTGCTGGCGGCCGATCTCCATCATCGCGTCGCGCTCGCGGTCCGAGTACGCGTACCCGAAGTCGTCCCGGCTCCACTTGATCTTGTAGAGCGGCGGGCGCGACAGGTACACATGGCCGGCCTCGACCAGCGGGCGCATGAAGCGGAAGAGGAACGTCAGCAGCAGGGTGTTGATGTGCTGACCGTCGACGTCGGCGTCCGCCATCAGGATGATCTTGTGATAGCGGAGCTTCGAGATGTCGAAGTCCTCGTGCACACCGGTGCCGAACGCCGAGATCAGCGCCTGGACCTCGGTGTTCTGCAGGATCTTGTCGATCCGCGCCTTCTCGACGTTGAGGATCTTGCCGCGGATCGGGAGGATCGCCTGGTACTGCGGGTTACGGCCCGACTTCGCGGAACCACCGGCCGAGTCACCCTCGACGATGAAGATCTCGCACTTCGTCGGGTCGTTCGACTGGCAGTCGCTCAGCTTGCCCGGCAGCGACGCGCTCTCCAGCAGCCCCTTGCGACGGGTCAGGTCACGCGCCTTGCGGGCCGCGACCCGCGCGGTGGCCGCGTTGATCGACTTGCGGATGATGTCCGCGGCCTCGTTCGGGTTGCGGTCCAGCCAGTCCGTGAGGTGCTCGTGCACGGCCTTCTGCACGAAGGTCTTCGCCTCGGTGTTGCCCAGCTTGGTCTTCGTCTGGCCCTCGAACTGGGGCTCGCCCAGCTTGACCGAGATGATCGCCGTCAGACCCTCGCGGATGTCCTCGCCGGCGAGGTTGTCGTCCTTCTCGCGAAGGAACTTCTTCTCGCGCGCGTAGCGGTTGACCAGCCCGGTGAGCGCCGCACGGAAGCCCTCCTCGTGCGTACCGCCCTCATGGGTGTGGATCGTGTTCGCGAAGCTGTAGACACCCTCGGTGTACTGGGTGTTCCACTGCATCGCGACCTCGACGGAGAGCAGCCGCTCCTTGTCCTCCGCCTCGATGTCGATCACGGTCGGGTGGATCAGCTCGCCCTTGCGGGAGTTGAGGTGATTCACGAAGTCGACGATGCCGCCGGGGTAGTAGTACTTCACCGCACGCACCCGGGGCGCGTCCTCCGGCTCCTCGACCGTCTCGGCGCCGACGGTGGCCTTCGCCGACTCCCGCTCGTCGGTCAGCGTGATCGTCAGGCCCTTGTTGAGGAAGGCCATCTCCTGCAGCCGCCGGGACAGCGTCTCGAAGGAGTACTCGGTGGTCTCGAAGATGTCCGGGTCGGCCCAGAACGTCACCGTGGTGCCCGTGGTGGACGACGGCTCGTTCTTCGCCAGCGGAGCGGTCGGAACACCCAGCTTGTAGTCCTGCGTCCAGCGGAAGCCGTCGCGGTTGACCTCGACGGTGACCTTCGTCGACAGCGCGTTGACGACCGAGACGCCGACGCCGTGCAGACCGCCGGAGACGGCGTAGCCGCCGCCGCCGAACTTGCCGCCCGCGTGCAGCACGGTCATGACGACCTCGATGGCGGGCTTGCCCTCGGACGCGACGATGTCCACGGGGATACCGCGGCCGTTGTCGACGCAGCGCACGCCGCCGTCCGCCAGGATCGTCACGTCGATGGTGTCCGCGTGCCCGGCGAGGGCCTCGTCGACCGAGTTGTCGACCACCTCTTGGACGAGGTGGTGCAGGCCGCGCTCACCGGTGGAGCCGATGTACATGCCCGGACGCTTACGGACCGCGTCGAGGCCCTCGAGCACGGTGATCGCGCTGCCGTCGTAGACCGGACTGGAGTTCTCGTTGGGGTTGCCGGAATCGGCCACGAAGCGCCCTTTCTGGCACAGCACGAGCCGTCTCCCGCCGAGCGGGATCGGCTGCGTCGTTCGACATGTACCGCGACTGGGCGGCTTACGTATCAGTCTACCGGTAGCGCCGACATGAATGGGTGTTTGCCGGTACCTGAGTTCCCACGTGCCGTCCTGAACCGCACTCACCCGACTCCCTACACGTGGACCAGGGCCAGAAACGGCTCACGCAGGCGTCCAGGGCTTCCGGCTGTCAACCCTCGACTACGGTGAGCAGGGTCTCAGCGGACCCACGGCTCTCACCCGTATGTGTCGCCCGGGCCCTTGCTGCCCGGCGCGCGCAGCCGGCCGTAGGTACGCGGCGGCCCCATCGGGCCCAGCACCTTGATCAACTTCACCGTGCCATGGCCCAGATCGCTGTTCAGCCGCGCCACCAGCGTCGGAGCCAGGAGCCGCAGCTGCGTCGCCCACGCCGTCGAGTCGCACTGCACCGTCAGGACGCACTCCTCCTCGTCGTACTTCGCCGGCTCGCAGTGCTGCGCGATGTCCTCACCGACGATCTGCGGCCAGCGGCCCATCACCCCGCCCACCGCGGCCGGCGCCTCCCAGCCGCGCTCGGTGATCAACCGGCTGATCGCGGCACCCAGCGGCAGCGGATCCCGGCCGTCGGCGCGCGCACCGCTGCGCAGGCCCCCGCGGCGCGCCTGCTTCTTCTGCTGCGTCGCCGCGCCCCGCGCCCGCGCCTGCTCCTTGGCGGCGCGCAGCGCGACCCGCGCCAAGTCGACGCCGGACAGCCCGTCGCCCGGGGTGTCCGCGTCCGGTGCTCCTGGTGCGGTCGGTTTTCCCGCGTCCCGGCCGTCCGCCGGCAGCTGCCCGCTCATGACACACGCTCCGCTGCGCCCTGCTCGACGGCGAATCGCGCCCCTGCCAGCAGATCCGGCACATCGTCCTCCACAGCCGCGGTGACCAGTACCTGTTCGCCCGGCGCCACCAGCTCGGCCAGCCGCCGGCGGCGCTTGGCGTCGAGCTCGGCGAAGACGTCGTCCAGGATCAGCACCGGCTCCCTGCCGTCCGCGCTCAGCAGCTCGTACGACGCCAGCCGCAGCGCCAGCGCGTACGACCAGGACTCGCCGTGGCTCGCGTAGCCCTTCGCCGGCAGCCGGCCAAGGTTCAGCAGCAGATCGTCACGGTGCGGGCCGACGAGCGTCACCCCCCGCTCGATCTCCTGCTTGCGGGACTCGCCCAGTGCCTCCAGCAGCAGCCCGGACAACTCCTCCCGGCCGCTCGCTCCGGCGAGTCGTTCGCCGATCGAACTGCGGTACTCCAACGCGACAGGACCGCCCCCGGGAGCCAGCTGCTCGTACGCCTTGTCGGCCAGCGGCTGCAGCGCGGCCGTCAGGTCCAGGCGCTGCGCGAGCAGCTCCGCGCCGACGCCCGCCAGATGCTGGTCCCAGACGTCCAGCGTCGACAGGTCCCCGCCCTTGCCGCCGTGCCTTCGGGCCATCGCCGCGCTCTTCAGCAGCGTGTTGCGCTGTTTCAGCACCCGCTCGTAGTCCGAACGGGTACCCGCCAGCCGCGGGGTGCGGGTCGTGAGCAGTTCGTCGAGGAACCGGCGGCGCTCTCCGGGGTCGCCCTTCACCAGGGCGAGGTCCTCGGGCGCGAACAGCACGGACCGCAGAATGCCCAGCACATCGCGCGGCCGGACCTGGTTCGAACGGTTGATCCGGGCCCGGTTCGCCCGGCCCGGATTGATCTCCAGCTCGATGAGCTGCTGGCGGTCGCCCTGCACCACCTGGGCCCTGACCACCGCGCGCTCCGCCCCCGACCGCACCAGCGGCGCGTCGGAGGCCACCCGGTGGCTGCCCAGCGTGGCCAGGTACCCGACCGCCTCGACGAGGTTGGTCTTGCCCTGCCCGTTGGGGCCCACGAAAGCGGTGACGCCCGGGTCGAGCGGTACCTCGACCCGGGCGTAAGAACGGAAGTCGGCTAGCGACAGGTGCGCTACGTGCATGGCTGTGCGCCGGCCTCCCCGGTAATGACTACTTCTTGTTCTCGACCGCGTGGCCGCCGAACTGGTTACGCAGCGCCGCGATCATCTTCATCTGCGGGGAGTCGTCCTGGCGGGACGCGAAACGGGCGAACAGCGATGCGGTGATCGCCGGCAGCGGCACCGCGTTGTCGATCGCGGCCTCCACCGTCCAGCGGCCCTCGCCCGAGTCCTGCGCGAAGCCGCGCAGCTTCTCCAGGTGCTCGTCGTCGTCCAGCGCGTTGACCGCCAGATCGAGCAGCCAGGAGCGGATGACGGTGCCCTCCTGCCAGGAGCGGAAGACCTCGCGGACGTCGGTGACGGAGTCCACGGCCTCCAGCAGCTCCCAGCCCTCGGCGTAGGCCTGCATCATCGCGTACTCGATGCCGTTGTGAACCATCTTCGCGAAGTGGCCGGCGCCGATCTTGCCCGCGTGGACCGAGCCGAACTCACCCTCGGGCTTGAGCGCGTCGAAGATCGGCTGCACCTTGGCGACGTCCTCGGCGGAGCCGCCGTACATCAGCGCGTAGCCGTTCTCCAGGCCCCAGACACCGCCGGAGACGCCGCAGTCGACGAAGCCGACGCCCTTCGCCTTCAGCTCCTCGCCGTGCTTCTCGTCGTCGGTCCAGCGGGAGTTCCCGCCGTCGACGACGATGTCGCCGGGAGAGAGCAGGCCGGCCAGCTCGTCGATGGTCGACTGGGTGGCCGCACCGGACGGGACCATCACCCACACGACCCGCGGACCCTTGAGGGTGTCCACAAGCTCCTTGAGGCTGTGGACATCGGCGACGTCCGGGTTCCGGTCGTAGCCGATGACGGTGTGGCCCGCGCGGCGGATGCGCTCGCGCATGTTGCCGCCCATCTTGCCGAGACCGATGAGACCGAGCTCCATCACAGATCCTTCGTTCGAAGCGTGCCTGACCTAGACCGAGCCTACGACGGCCCCGCGCGACCGGCTCAGCCGGAGAGGCGCACCGGCATGATCAGGTACTTGTACGCGTCGTCCGCCTCCGCGTCCACCGCCGGGCGGCCGCTGAGCAGCGCGGGCTTGGTGGAGGTGGTGAAGGAGAGCTGGGCGACCGGCGAGTCGATCGCGCTGAGTCCGTCCAGCAGGAACGTCGGGTTGAAGGCGATCGAGATGTCGTCGCCGTCGAGCTTGGAGTCGACCCGCTCCACAGCCTGTGCATCGTCGCTGGAGCCGGCTTCCAGGGTGAGGACGCCCTGCTCGAAGCTCAGCCGCACCGGGGTGTTCCGCTCGGCGACCAGCGCGACGCGCTTGACGGCCTCGACGAAGGGCGCGGTCTCGATGACGGCGACCGAGGCGAACTCGGTCGGGAAGAGCGTGCGGTATTTGGGCAGGTCGCCTTCGAGCAACCGGGTGGTGGTGCGGCGCCCGGCGCCCTCGAAGCCGATCAGGCCCTCACCGGCGCCGGAGCCCGCCAGCGCGATGGAGACGGTGTCTCCGCTGGTCAGGGACTTGGCGGTGTCCAGCAGAGTCTTGGCGGGCACCAGGGCGACCGCGGAGATGTCCGCCTGCTCGGGCTTCCACATGAACTCGCGGACCGCGAAGCGGTAGCGGTCGGTGGCGGCGAGGGTGACCGTGTCGCCCTCGATCTCGATCCGCACACCGGTCAGCACCGGGAGGGTGTCGTCACGGCCGGCGGCGATGGCCACCTGGGCGGCCGCGGCGGCGAAGACCTCACCGGGCACCGTGCCGGAGGCGACCGGCATCGCGGGCAGTGCCGGGTACTCCTCCACAGGCAGGGTGTGGAGTGTGAATCGCGAGCTGCCGCAGACCACGGTGACCCGGGAGCCCTCGGTGGAGATCTCCACAGGCCTGTTGGGAAGTGCCCGCGTGATGTCGGCGAGCAGCCGGCCGGAAACGAGGACCGTGCCGTCCTCCTCGACCTCCGCGTCGACCGCGACCCGGGCCGAGACCTCGTAGTCGAAGCCGGAGAGGCTGAGCCTGCCCTCCTCCGCCTTCAGCAGCAGTCCGGCGAGGACCGGTACCGGGGGACGGGCCGGAAGGCTGCGGGCTGCCCAAGCCACTGCCTCGGCGAGTACGTCGCGCTCCACCCGGATCTTCACCGGAACCGCCTCCTGCTTGTTGCTGGCTGTCGGTGAACAGTCTGACAGCCGCCGCCGACAGTCGGTGCGGGTTGAGGTCAAGCCGGGCAGGGCGGTGTCGGGCGGCTCCGGCCCGAGTTGTTCACAGCCCATGCTTCCAAGCAGGTTCCCAGTTATCTATACGTAGTCGTAGTAATAGGTGTTGTGGATACCGTGGATAAGTGGTTCCTGCGCAGGTCAGAGCACGTTTTTTATCCACCGCGCCTGTGGGCGGAGGCGGTGCATAACCACCCGCTTCTGTGGACAGCCAGAAGTTGTGCACACCGCATACACAGGGGACCCCCACTTCTCCCCAGCACTGTCCCCAGAAATACCCGGGTTCTCCCCAGCCCAATCCACCCCCCTGGTGTGACGCGGTTCACTCTCCCCGGGGACAGACGCCGTTTTGTTGCCGAACAGTGGACAAACGTGTGGAGAAGCTGTGTACAACCCCCTTCAGGCTGTGGGCGGCCGGTGGACAACCTCCGGACCGACCGGTAACCACAATCTCTGTCCACAGGCTGTGGACGAAGGTTTCCCACAAATCCACAACCCACTGACCTCGCCTGATGAGTATGCAGCGGGGCTGCCTGTGGAGGCAGTTGGGACAACTTCCCAGTCCCCAGGGTGTGGACGGCCGTTTCCGGCCCAACCTGTGGAGAAGCCCCGGTCAGGACCCGGGATTCGAACAAAAAGAAGCGCCCCGGGAGTTCGACTCCCGGGGCGCTGAACGTTTCCACCGTGCTTCAGCTGTCATTGAGGCCGTGATCGAGGCCGTTGTTCGAGCCCTGGACGGGCCCTGGACGCGCTCAGGATCAGCTCTTGATGCGGTTCGTCAGCTCGGTCACCTGGTTGTAGATGGACCGCCGTTCGGCCATCAGCGCCCGGATCTTGCGGTCCGCGTGCATCACCGTCGTGTGGTCGCGGCCGCCGAACAGCGCGCCGATCTTCGGCAGCGACAGGTCCGTCAGCTCACGGCACAGGTACATCGCGATCTGACGGGCGGTGACCAGCACCCGGCTGCGCGAGGATCCGCACAGGTCGTCCACGGCCAGACCGAAGTACGCCGCGGTCTCTGCCATGATCGCGGGCCCGGTGATGTCCGGCACCGAGTCCTCGCCGCCCGGGATCAGGTCCTTGAGGACGATCTCGGTGAGCTGCAGGTCCACCGGCTGCCGGTTCAGGCTCGCGAACGCGGTGACGCGGATCAGCGCGCCCTCCAGCTCGCGGATGTTCCGCGAGATACGCGAGGCGATGAACTCCAGCACCTCGGGCGGGGCGTTGAGCTGTTCCTGCACCGCTTTCTTGCGCAGGATCGCGATCCGGGTCTCCAGCTCGGGCGGCTGGACGTCCGTGATCAGGCCCCACTCGAAGCGGTTGCGCAGCCGGTCCTCGAGGGTGACCAGCTGCTTGGGCGGCCGGTCGGAGGAGAGCACGATCTGCTTGTTCGCGTTGTGCAGGGTGTTGAAGGTGTGGAAGAACTCCTCCTGCGTCGACTCCTTGCTCGCGAGGAACTGGATGTCGTCGACCAGCAGGATGTCCATCTCCCGGTACCGCTTGCGGAAGGTGTCGCCCTTCCCGTCGCGGATGGAGTTGATGAACTCGTTGGTGAACTCCTCCGAGCTCACGTACCGCACCCGGGTGCCGGGGTAGAGGCTCCGCGCGTAGTGCCCGATGGCGTGCAGCAGGTGGGTCTTGCCGAGCCCGGACTCCCCGTAGATGAAGAGCGGGTTGTAGGCCTTGGCCGGCGCCTCCGCGACCGCCACGGCCGCCGCGTGCGCGAACCGGTTCGACGAGCCGATGACGAAGGTGTCGAAGAGGTACTTCGGGTTCAGCCGGGCGGTCGGCTCGTTCGGGGCACTGCCCTGGCTGCTGCGGCCGGGGGGCGCCTGGTCGTGGCGGCCCTGCTGGTCGCGGTGTCCGTCCCGGGGTCCGGAGTCGTGGCGCCCCGAGTCGTGCCGGTCGCGCTCCGGCGGCTGCGACCGGTAGCCGGACTGCGGCGCCGGCGGATAGGACTCACGGTCGCGGTCCGCCGGGTAGCGGTCCCGGTCGCTCTGGTAGCTGTCGCGCTCCTGGAAGCCGCCGAGCCGCGGCTGCTGCCAGGGGTCGTCGGCGGCGGGCCGGGGCGGCCACTCGTCGGTGCCCGGGCGTCCTGGCGGGTGGTCGGGGTAGGCCCGGCGCATCCGGGGGCCGTCGTCGTGGGACGGGCGGTCGGACTGCGGCCGGTCGTAGGACTCGTCGTACTCCCGCCGGTGCTGGCCGTACGGAGCGGGCTCCTGGACCGGCTCCTGCGGGGCCGGCGCCGGACCGTCCTGGTCGCCGCCGGACGCGACGGCGATGGCGATGCCGACCGGGTGTCCGAACTCACGGCTGAGGACTTCGGTGATCAGTGGCAGCAGGCGCCCTTCGAGGACGCTCTTGGCGAACTCGTTCGGGGCGGACAGCACCGCGGTGCCCGCGACGAGGGCGAGCGGCTGGGTGCGCTTGAGCCACTCCGCGTCCTTCGGCTTGAGGTCCTCGCTCTCCACCAGGATCTTCTGGAGTACGCGGGGCCACACTGCGGCTAGATCGGCAGATACGTCAGCCACAGTGCACGCTCTCTCAGTCGCTGGTGGTGCCGAGGAATCCCACGAAGGTGTGGTTCTTGGGACGGACGGGAAGGATGTCGGGTCGGGTGTGCGGTAGATGCCCGAGTTCGGCCACGGTAGTCAGCGCAGGCCCAGTGGTTCAAGTCGTTGTCCACAGGCTGTGCACAAACGGAGTCCCAGGTGACCCCGGTTTGACCGGATGGGTCAACCGCACGTACCGTATCGAGGTCGAGTTGTCGATGGCTGCTGCCGCCTGCCTACCGATGGGCGAGGATCTACCGGGACCCCCTGGAAGATCGTCAAGCGGTGCACCTAAATGGTCCGCGAGTTTTTCGTGGGCGCACGGTGACAGCCAGGCGACGTCCCGCCTCATCCGATTTTCCCTGGAGCCCCCGAGTGAGCAAGCGCACCTTCCAGCCGAACAACCGCCGCCGCGCCAAGACCCACGGCTTCCGTCTGCGGATGCGCACGCGTGCAGGCCGCGCCATCCTGGCGACGCGCCGCGTCAAGGGCCGCGCCCGCCTGTCCGCCTGATCGCAACAGGTCACATGCCGTGCTGCCCACCGAGAATCGGCTGAGGCGGCGCCAGGACTTCGCGGCAGCGGTACGCCGAGGACGCCGAGCGGGTCGCCCGCTTCTGGTTGTCCATCTGCAGGCAGAGACCATGGACCCGCACGTATCGGGGGGGATCACTCCCCCGGCACGTGCGGGTTTCGTCGTGAGCAAAGCAGTCGGCGGAGCCGTGCAGCGCAACCTTGTGAAGCGCCGGCTGCGGCACCTGGTACGCGAGCGGCTGGCCCTGCTGCCCCCCGGTAGCCTGGTAGTCGTACGAGCGCTGCCCGGAGCGGGTGGTGCTGACCATGCACAGCTGGCCCGCGACCTGGACGCCGCCCTGCAGCGGCTGCTGGGAGGGGTTGCGCGATGAAGTACCCACTGCTGGCGCTGATCAAGGTGTACCAGTGGACCATCAGCCCCTTGCTGGGCCCGGTCTGCCGGTACTACCCCTCCTGCTCGCACTACGGGTACACGGCCATCGACGTGCATGGAGCGGTAAAGGGGTCGGCACTGACCGCCTGGCGCATCCTGCGGTGCAATCCGTGGTCGCCCGGTGGTGTCGATCATGTTCCGCCACGTAAACGCCCCCCGTGGCACGATCGGCTGCGCAACTTGTTGCGCAACAGCAAGGGCGGTCCCTCCGCCGTCGCTGAGACCAGCCCGGCCGCAGAGACCTCGCCCCATGCTCAAGGAGCCTGATTAGTGGACACGATCTCGAATCTGTTCAGTTTTATCACCACGCCGGTCTCCTGGATCATCGTCCAGTTCCACTCGGTGTACGGGAAGATCTTCGGCGCCGACAGTGGCTGGGCCTGGGGCCTGTCCATCGTGTCGCTCGTGGTCCTGATCCGGATCTGTCTGATCCCGCTGTTCGTGAAGCAGATCAAGTCGACCCGCAACATGCAGGCGCTCCAGCCGAAGATGAAGGCGATCCAGGAGCGCTACAAGAGCGACAAGCAGCGACAGTCCGAAGAGATGATGAAGCTGTACAAGGAGACGGGTACCAACCCGCTCTCCTCGTGCCTGCCGATCATCGCTCAGTCGCCGTTCTTCTTCGCCCTGTACCGCGTGCTGAGCAGCATCGCCAACGGCGACACGATCGGTGCGATCAACCAGCCGCTGCTGGACAGCGCCAAGAAGGCGCACATCTTCGGCGCTCCGCTGGCGGCCAAGTTCACCGAGAGTTCCGACAAGGTCGCGGCGCTGGGTGCCTCCATCACCGACGTCCGGGTCGTCACCGCGATCATGATCGTCATGATGTCGGCGTCGCAGTTCTACACGCAGCGCCAGCTGATGACGAAGAACGTCGACATGACGGTCAAGACGCCGTTCATGCAGCAGCAGAAGATGCTGATGTACGTCTTCCCCGTCATGTTCGCCGTGATGGGTATCAACTTCCCCGTGGGTGTCCTCGTCTACTGGCTGACCACCAACCTGTGGACCATGGGCCAGCAGATGTTCGTCATCCGCCGGAACCCGACGCCGGGCAGCCTGGCCTTCAAGCAGCGCCAGGACCGGCTGCGGGCCAAGGGCAAGCTGGTGGAGCCGCCCGAGGAGATCGCGGCCAAGGAGGCCGTCGAGGTCGCCCGCGCCAACCGCCAGCAGCCGAAGCGGCAGACCAAGGCGCGCCGTACGACGGCCGCCGGCGCCGCTCAGGGTTCCGCGTCCGGATCGTCGGCCTCGGCCGCTTCGGACAAGACCGGTGACAAGCCGAGCCTGACGAAGAAGGAGCCCGAGGACGCCAAGCCGTCCGGCGGCTCCACCGCGTCCGGCTCCCCCAGAACGTCCAAGGGCGGACAGCGCAAGGGTCAGCAGCGCCCCAAGCACCCGTCCAAGAAGTAGTGCAGAACCTGATGAGGAGCCCATCCGTGACGGAAGGCAACAGCACCACTGTGACCGACGGCGGCTCCGCCGATCGCCTGTCCCGCCTTGAGCAGGAAGGCGAGATCGCAGCCGACTACCTGGAGGGTCTGCTCGACATCGCGGACCTCGACGGGGACATCGACATGGATGTCGAGGGCGAGCGAGCTGCTGTCTCGATCGTCGGCGACTCCTCCAGCCGTGACCTGAACAAGCTGGTCGGGCGGGACGGCGAGGTGCTTGAGGCACTGCAGGAGCTGACGCGTCTCGCGGTGCACCGGGAGACCGGCGACCGCAGTCGGCTGATGCTGGACATCGGTGGCTTCCGGGCCCGTAAGCGGACCGAGCTGGCGCTGCTGGGCGCCAAGGCGGCGGACGAGGCGAAGGACACCGGGCAGCCGGTCAAGCTGGACCCGATGACGCCGTTCGAGCGCAAGGTCGTGCATGACGCGGTCGCCGCCGCGGGGCTGCGCAGCGAGTCCGAGGGCGAGGAGCCCGAGCGCCGGGTGGTCGTGCTTCCGGTCTGATCGGGCCGAGCACGGCCCGGTACGGCTCAGTCGGCCCCGTCTGCTCGCGGACGGGGCCGATCCTTGTAAGCCTGGAAGTCGCGGTGTGCGGCAACGGGATCGATGGAAAGGACAGTCCTCGTGACGGAGGCAGCGGCGGAGGCGGCGGCGGAACTTCCCGCACCGCCCGAGCAGGCGCAGGCAGTGTTCGGCGAGCGTTTCGCCGATGCGGTCCGCTATGCGGAGCTGCTGGCCGACGCGGGGGTGCGCCGGGGGCTGATCGGTCCTCGTGAGGTGCCCCGGCTGTGGGAGCGGCATCTGCTGAACTGTGCGGTGCTCTCCGAGGTGATCCCGCAGGACATGACGGTGTGCGATGTGGGCTCCGGGGCGGGACTGCCCGGGATTCCGCTGGCGCTGGCCCGCCCTGATCTGCAGATCACCCTGCTGGAGCCGCTGCTGCGGCGGACCACGTTCCTCGACGAGGTGGTCAAGCTACTGGCGCTGTCCAATGTGACCGTGGTGCGGGGGCGTGCCGAGGAGATGGTGGGCAAGCTCCCGGCGGTGGATGTGGTGACGGCCCGCGCGGTGGCCCCGCTGGAGCGGCTGGCCGGCTGGGGGCTTCCGCTGCTGCGTCCGCACGGCGAGATGGCCGTTCTGAAGGGGGACACGGCCGAGGAGGAGCTGAAGGCGGCGCGGGCCGCGCTCGGCCGGCTCGGTGCCGTGGAGAGCTCGGTGGTGCAGGTCGGCGAGGGCGTGGTGGATCCGCTGTCGACGGTGGTGCGGGTCGTGGTCGGGGAGAGCCCCGGCGGCGTGCGGGCGGCGACGCGCAGGGCGAAGGCGGCGCGAGCCAGCCGGGCGGCGAAGAACTCGGGCCGGCGCCGGTACTGAGGCGCGTTCTACTCCATACAAACGGCCAAAACGACATAATCCGGAGTGTCTCCGAGATAACGGGCACATCGCTGTGCATCGTGTTCCACGTGAAACGTCGCTCCCTGCTCCCAGGAGTCCTCAGCCGCGGTCGTGCCGCGGCTGAGGCGCGCGCCAAGAAGCCCTCAAAGTCGGCCCATGAGGTGGATTCATCCACAGGCAGTCGGGCCTCGCTGGTTCACGACCCCGAAAGCATGGCAGGCTCTGTGCATTGCGAGCCTGTAGTCGAGGAGAGTGAATCCTTGCGGTCCGACGCCAACATCGCGGGGCCGATGACCGATCCGGTCCCCGGTCCCCGTTCGGAATCATTCGGGGGTGATGTTTCACGTGAAACATTGCCCCCGATGGACGACACCCCCATCGGTCGCGCCGCCCAGTTGGCGGTCGAAGCGCTCGGTCGGGCCGGCGAGGGGCTCCCTCGGCCGGCTCAGACCCGAGTGATGGTGGTGGCCAATCAGAAGGGCGGGGTCGGGAAGACCACGACCACGGTCAACCTCGCCGCATCGCTCGCCCTGCACGGGGCGCGGGTGCTGGTGATCGACCTCGATCCCCAGGGCAACGCCTCCACGGCGCTGGGCATCGACCACCATGCCGATGTGCCGTCGATCTATGACGTCCTGGTGGAGAGCCGACCGCTCTCCGAGGTCGTACAGCCGGTCCTCGATGTCGAGGGGCTGTTCTGTGCGCCGGCCACGATCGATCTCGCCGGTGCCGAGATCGAGCTCGTGTCCCTGGTGGCACGGGAGAGCCGGCTGCAGCGGGCCATCGAGGCCTATGAGCAGCCGCTGGACTATGTCCTCATCGACTGCCCGCCGTCGCTCGGCCTGCTCACCGTGAACGCTCTGGTGGCCGGCGCCGAGGTGGTCATCCCGATCCAGTGCGAGTATTACGCGCTGGAAGGCCTGGGGCAGCTGCTGAAGAACGTGGATCTGGTCCGCGCTCATCTCAACCCCAAGCTGCATGTATCAACCATCCTGTTGACCATGTACGACGGCCGGACCCGGCTCGCCGCGCAGGTCGCGGATGAGGTGCGTACCCACTTCGGCAAGGAAGTGCTGCGCACGAGCATCCCGCGCTCGGTCCGGATCTCGGAGGCACCCAGCTACGGCCAGACCGTGCTGACCTACGACCCGGGCTCCAGCGGGGCACTGTCCTACCTCGAAGCGGCGCGTGAGATGGCGTTGCGCGGCGCCGAGGGCACCAATGAGCATGATCAGCACAGCATGTCGGAGGGGATCCAGTGAGTGATCGACGCAGAGGGCTCGGCCGTGGTCTAGGCGCGCTGATCCCGGCGGCACCGTCATCGGCGGGTACATCGCCGTCAGCGGTGCCGCTGCTGACCGCGGACCGGAGCTTGCTGGCGGCCACCAAGGTCGCCGGTCTGAACTCCAGAGCCCAGGATGCTCCGCCGACGGTGGACATCCCGGTTTCACGTGAAACAGAGCCGGATCCGCCGGCAGCCGAAGCGCCCCCGGCGCCGAGCGCCTACTTCGCCGAGCTGCCGATCGACTCGATCACGCCCAACTCGCGTCAGCCCCGTGAGGTGTTCGACGAAGAGGCGCTGAACGAGCTCATCACCTCCATCAAGGAAGTGGGCCTGCTCCAGCCGGTCGTCGTGCGACAGGCGGGGCCGGAGCGCTATGAGCTCATCATGGGCGAGCGCCGGTGGCGGGCCTGCCGGGAGGCCGGTCTGGAGAACATCCCGGCCATCGTCCGGGCGACCGAGGACGAGAAGCTTCTCCTGGACGCGCTCCTGGAGAACCTGCACCGCGCCCAGCTGAACCCGCTGGAAGAGGCGGCGGCCTACGACCAGCTGCTGCGGGACTTCGCCTGCACGCATGAGCAGTTGGCCGACCGGATCGGGCGCTCGCGCTCCCAGGTCTCCAACACGCTGCGCCTGCTGAAGCTCTCTGCGCCCGTGCAGCGACGGGTCGCGGCCGGAGTGATCTCCTTCGGACACGCGCGCGCTCTGCTCTCCCTGGAGGACGGGGAGGATCAGGATCTGCTGGCGCACCGCATCGTGGCCGAGGGGCTGTCGGTGCGGGCGGTCGAAGAGATCGTCACTCTGATGAACGCCGAGCCGCAGAGCGCGAAGAAGGCCGTGGGCCCGAGGGCCGGACGGCGGGTCTCCCCGGCGCTGACCAATCTCGCCACCCGGCTGTCGGACCGGTTCGACACCCGGGTGAAGGTCGACCTGGGGCAGAAGCGCGGAAAGATCGTGGTGGAGTTCGCCTCGATAGAGGATCTGGAGCGGATCCTGGGGACGATGGCCCCCGGTGAAGGCAAGGTCCTGGAGAGCAGGCTCGACGAGGAGTCCGACGACGACGTCGAATGAGTCCGCCGTTCAGGGGAGCGGGTGGTGTTCCGGCCGGAACACCACCCGCTCTTTGCTTGTCCTCAGTGTCCTGGGACAGGGGGCGAGACTACGATGCGTAGGGGTAGGGAGCCTCTCTGGGGAGGGAAGCCCATGAGTGCGTCGAAGGTCGGACTGGAGCACGAGCGGCACATGGCCGCTCTCGTAGCAGCGGGACTGGGCTTGGGGGCGGTGGGGGGATTCGTGGGCAGTTTGGTTCGCGACAGAAATGAGGGCTTGGCCGTATGGGGCGTCGGCTCGTTCCGCTCACGTTGGACAACCTCTCGGATCTCCCCAAGCGCTGCAGAGCGTGCGTCTTCTGGGAACTCGATCCGGTAAGCGGTGAGGCCGCCGTGCAGGCGGGCAAGCCGGAGCTGGAGAAGGAGGCCTGGATCTCCGCGGTCCTGCTGGAGTGGGGCTCGTGCGGCCGGGTGGTGTACGTCGACGACGTCCCGGCCGGCTTCGTCCTCTACGCGCCGCCGGCGTATGTCCCGCGCTCCATGGCCTTTCCCACCAGTCCGGTGTCACCGGACGCCGTGCAGCTGATGACCGCCAGGATCATGCCCGGGTACCAGGGGCAGGGCATCGGGCGGGTCCTGGTGCAGACGGTCGCCAAGGACCTGGTACGCCGTGGAGTCAAAGCGGTCGAGGCGTTCGGCGACGCCAAGTGGGCCGAGCCGGGCTGTGTCCTGCCGGCCGACCACCTACTCGCGGTGGGCTTCAAGACGGTACGCGCCCATCCGCGTTATCCCCGGCTGCGGCTGGAGCTGCGATCGACGATCTCCTGGAAGGAAGACGTCGAGATGGCGATCGACCGGCTGCTGGGAGCCGTCCAGAAGGAGCCGGTCCTCAGGCCACTGTGAGGTGTGGACACCCCGGAACGCGAACAGGCCCGCTCCTTCGAGGAGCGGGCCTGTTTCACGTGGAACGGTCGAACGGTGGAACCGGACGACGTCGTCTCAGACGGCGTCGCCGATGAAGTCCGCCAGATCGCGCTTGATGGCGGCCTTCGGCTTGGCGCCGACGATGGTCTTCACGACCTCGCCGCCCTTGTAGACGTTGAGCGTCGGGATCGACATCACGCCGTACTTGGCAGCGGTGACCGGGTTCTCGTCGATGTTGAGCTTGACGATGGTGATGTCCTCGGCGTGCTCCTCGGCGATCGCCTCCAGGGAGGGGGCGATCTGCCGGCACGGGCCGCACCACTCGGCCCAGAAGTCGACCAGCACGGGCTTGTCGCTGGCGAGGACCTCCTCGGCGAAGGTCGCGTCGGTCACAATCTTGGTCTTGCCGGCCACGGCAGTCTCCTCAGGCTTGATACGTGTGGGGGAGAGGGTTGGTGAGGGTCAGGCGGTCTTCTCGGCGTCCGCGAGGGCGGCGAGGAAGCGTTCGGCGTCCAGCGCGGCCGAGCAGCCGGTGCCGGCCGCCGTGATCGCCTGACGGTAGGTGTGGTCCACGACGTCACCGGCGGCGAAGACACCGGAGATGTTGGTACGGGTGCTGGGCGCGTCGACCGTGAGGTATCCCTCGCCGTCCAGTTCCAGCACGCCCTTGAACAGCTCGGTGCGCGGGTCGTGGCCGATGGCGATGAACAGCCCGGTGACGGGCAGCTCCGAGGTCTCACCGTTCTTGGTGCTGCGCAGCGTGAGGCCGGACAGCTTGTTCTCGCCGTGGATCTCAGCGACTTCGCTGTCCCACACGAACGAGATCTTCGGGTCGGCGAAGGCGCGCTCCTGCATGGCCTTCGAGGCACGCAGGCTGTCGCGGCGGTGGACGATCGTCACGGACTTGGCGAAGCGGGAGAGGAACGTCGCTTCCTCGATCGCCGTGTCGCCGCCGCCGATGACGGCGATGTCCTGGTCCTTGAAGAAGAAGCCGTCACAGGTGGCACACCAGGAGACCCCGCGGCCGGAGAGCTGGTCCTCGTTCGGGAGGTTCAGCTTGCGGTGCTGGGAGCCGGTGGTGACGATGACGGCCTTCGCCCGGTGGACGGTGCCCTCGGTGTCGGTGACGGTCTTGATGTCACCGCTGAGGTCCACCGCGACCACGTCGTCGGGGATGAGCTCGGCGCCGAAGCGCTCGGCCTGGGCGCGCATGTTGTCCATGAGGTCCGGGCCGAGGATGCCCTCGCGGAAGCCGGGGAAGTTCTCCACCTCGGTGGTGTTCATCAGCGCACCGCCTGCGGTGACCGATCCCTCGAAGACCAGCGGCTTCAGGGCGGCGCGCGCTGTGTACAGCGCGGCGGTGTAGCCCGCAGGCCCGGATCCGATGATGATCACGTTACGGACGTCGCTCACGGGTGTCTTCCTCGTCTCTACCGACTACTGCGGGGCCCTGGCGGGACTCTCGTCCTGCCTAACGGATCCTAAGGGTCCAGCATTCCCGCAGTGGTACGCCGTCAGCGCGCGTACGTGTCCTGGCGAAGTACCCGGCCCGGCTTGGTGGAGCAGCCGGCGTCCACGACATACAGATCGACATGGGCCGGGTCGCCGGGATGCGGAAGGACCACCAGATACGCGTCGGTGCCCTCATACGGTTCGTGTGCGGAGGCGAGCGGCTGCTCGGAGCGGTGGATGCCGTTCTGCACACACGGCGGCAGGGGGACGGATTGGGTGCGCAGCGGCGTGGTGGCAGGGGTGTCGGAGCCGAGCGCCGGGGACTGCGGATCCTTGCCGCTGACGACGTGCGCCGGGAGACCCAGGAGCTCATGGACGCGCGCTTTCAGGGCGCTGCCGGCCTCGGCGACATTCGGCGATTCGCCGGGCTGCCGCGCGGTGGCGTGAACGCCCGCGTCCTTTCTGGCCGAATCGTTGGTCTTGTTCGTCGTCAGGTCGACGGAGTGCAGCAGGACGCCGCCGAGACCCAGGACCGCGACCGTGGAGGCCGTGACGAGCAGTGTCCTGGCCCAGCGGCGCCGGGGGCGGGCGTGGCCGCGTCCGGGTCCCGTGGAGGCCGGAGAGTGGCCGGTGGGCCGATCGGCCGCCGCCGCTGTTCCACGTGGAACCGATGCGTCGGCTGTTTCACGTGGAACAGCCGGGGGCGCCGTCGAGTCGAGCAGTGCTTCGGCGGCGAGTGCGGCATCGATGCGGCCGGCGATGTCGGCGGGCATGCGCGGGGGGCCGGGGAGTGTGCCCAGCAGGTTGCGGATCTCGTCCAGCGAGGTGCGCACGTCGGAGCAGAGCGCGCAGCCGTCGAGATGGCCGCGTACGTCCGCGGAGCGGCCCGGCGGAAGGAGGCCTTCGGCCAGGTCCGAGATCTCCGAGACCTCGGGGTGTGCGTCCATCCCCGTCGTCGAAGTCACTGGTGGCCACCTCCGCCCTTTTCCGTTGCCGTCTCTGGGACGGATGTCCCCTCCGTCCGGTTCCTTCCCCGGCCTGGGTCCGCGTTACTCCCCTGGTCGGCGCGCAGATGAGTGAGGAGTGGAAGGAGCCGTGCCCGGCCGCGCGCGCATCTGCTCTTCACGGTGCCGGTCGGCACATCGAGTACGGCGGCGGCCTCGGCGACGGGGTAGCCCTGCATGTCCACCAGGACAAGGGCGGCGCGCTGATCGGGAGGCAGGGTGGCCAGGGCGGTGATCAGTTCGCGGTGGAGCTCGCCGCGCTCGGCGGGGGCGGCGGCGGATTCATGCGGTTCGAGGAGCGTCTCGAAGCGGTCCTCGTCGACGACGGGGGAAGTGCGCCGGGAGGCGGTCTTGCGCGCCCGGTCCAGGCACGCGTTCACGGTTATCCGGTGCAGCCAGGTGGTCACCGCGGACTGGCCCCGGAAGGTGTGGGCGGCACGGAAGGCGGACACCAGAGCGTCCTGGACGGCGTCGGCGGCTTCCTCGCGGTCCCCCAGAGTGCGCAGAGCGACCGCCCAGAGGCGGTCGCGGTGGCGCCGGACGATCTCCCCGAAGGCGTCGGGGTCTCCCGCGACGTGCCGGGCGAGGAGATCAGCGTCGCTGGCCTCCTCCCCCGGCTTGCTGCCGTCGTCCACAAGCGCCTCCCCGTCCGCTGCTCAGCTGTTGCCGAGGACCTTTATTTCCGTGATGCCGCCACGGAAGCCACCACCGGACTCGGGCGGCAGGTCGGTGATGTGGATCAGGATGTAGCGCGTTTCCACCTGCTGGCCGGCGGTCACCTGAACGGTGCTCCCGGCCTTGGCCGCCGGGGCGAGCCGCTGCGGGAAGGCCGCCAGGGTGGTGGGCTGGGAAGCGTCCGGTGCCGCGGCCAGCACCTCCACGGTCTGGCCGGGTACCCACATCGTGAGGTCGATGCCGGTGACCTTACGCCGGCTGCCCAGGTCGACGATGATGCCACTGCCCTGGATGCGGTTGGGCAGGTTGCCGAAGTTCGACTGGCCCTTGTAGTTGCTGGTGATCCAGGAGGTGTCGGCCTTGCCGTCGACGGCGAACGCGACCTTGTCGGGCGCTATCGGGGCGGCCAGCGGCGAGAACTCACTGGCCGAGGAGATGGCCAGCGGTGTGCCGGGAGCGGCGCTGCTGGGGTCCTGGCCGGCCCGCTGGGAGGTGCCGGTGTCTTCCTTGCTCTGTTCCTCGCGGCCCATGAGGGTGTCCGCGAGCTGCCAGCTGCCCAATCCCAGCGCGGCGATCAGCAGCGCGGAAACGGCCCACTTGAGTACCTTGCCGGTGCGGCCGGGAAGGGCCGGCGGCGGAGCGGGGGACGCCGGTGCCGGCCGGGGCGTGGCGGGCGTCTGGCGGTAGGGGCCCTGCTGGTACGTGGTGCGCTGGTACGGCGAGATGTCCGGCTCAGGGGGCTTGATCCGGGGCAGGCCGGCGACCGCTCGGGCCAGCTCCTCCGGAGTGGTGCACGGCGATTCCTCGCGGGAGGCGGTGGCACCCTCGTTGACGAGCGCGCGCATAGCGATCTCGGACAGCCCGCGGTGGACCCCCGCGCGCACCTGGTCGGGGGCGACGAGCCCGACGGCCTTGGGCAGGCCGGTGAGGCCGTACGCGTCCTCCTCGTAGGGCCAGCGCCGGGTGAGCGAGGCGTAGAGCAGCGCGCCGATCGCCTCGGTGTCCTCGCGCTGCGGCCGTTCGGACTTCAGGCCGCGCAGTGCGGCGGTGACGGCGAGGCCGCGGATGCGGTACTGCCCGGAACCGGTGCGCAGTACGGAGCCCGGGCTGAGCCGCAGATGCGCCAGTCCCTCGCGGTGGGCGGCGGCCATGGCCTGGGAGACCTGGCTGACCATCTGGTAGGCGTCGTGCGGCTCCAGCGGTCCGGCGGCCAGGCTGTCACTGAGCGCGGCGGCGTCGGGGAGCCATTCGTGGATGACGTAGACGAGGTCGTTCTCCTCGACCGCGTCGAGGACCTGGACGAAACGGGGATCACCCAGGAGTGCGGCCGAACGGGCGGCCGCGAGCACCTGACGGGCCCTGGAGTGGTCGGCGGGCAGGAGATGGATGCCCACGGCACGCCGTAGCTTCTCGTCGACCGCCCGCCAGCTGCTGAAGCCGTCGAGGCGGGTGACGCACTCCTCCAACTGGTAGCGGCGGGCCAGCTTGTGGCCGCTGTGGAGTTCCGGCGGCTTGCTCTTGCCCTTGTGCTGCTCCGCTGCCTCGTCCTGCGGTTCGTCCCGCGCGTCCTGGGGGTTGTCCTGATCCGTCGTCTCGTCGGGTGTGGCCCCGTCCTGCTGGACGGTGGGCGGCGGTTCGCCGCTCTCGTTGGCCACTCCGACGGCAGCCGTACTCCGATCCGCCACCGTCGTTCCTGCCTCCCCATCCGTTGCGCGATCCCACTTCAGAGCCAAGGCCAATTGTGCCCACAGTCCGGCTCTATGCACGACACACGGCGGGAGCCGATGGTTGCCCGCCGTGTTCTTTCGATCAGCGGCCGAGTCTGCCGCGCACCATTCCGACCATCGCGGTCATTTCCTCGATCCTCATGCGCTTGGCGGCGATGTAGAAGACGCCGATCAGCAGTGCGCCGCCGACGATCAGGGAGACCAGCGAGCCGGAAGCCCCGCTGCCCAGGGTCCGGGTGATGCCGTAGACCGCGACCCCGGCGGCCAGGGCGGCGGGGACGCAGGCGCCGGTGAGGCGTGCGTACGTCCGGGTGATGCGCTTGCCGTCGAGGTCGCCGCCCAGCCGGGTGCGCAGCCGCCTGACGGCGACGCCGACGCCGACCGCGTAGGCCAGCCCGTAGGAGAAGGCCATACCGACCACGGCCCAGCGGGAGGGGAGCACGACGAAGCAGACCGCGGACGCGACGGCGTTCACCGCGGCGACGATCACCGTGTTGTAGAAGGGGGTGCGGGTGTCCTCGAAGGCGTAGAAGCCGCGCAGCACGACGTACTGCACGGAGAACGGGATCAGTCCGATCCCGAAGGCCATCAGGATGAATCCGATGTTGCGCGCGGAGTCCGTTCCGGTGCCGGCGTACAGCAGGCTGCACATCGGGACGCCGAGGGCGAGGAAGGCGAAGGCGGCCGGGACGATGGCCACGGCCGAGGTGCGCAGGCCGTAGGAGATGTCGTCGCGGACCGCAGGTGAGTCCCCGTCGTGGGCGGCGCGGGAGATCCGGGGCAGCACGGCGGCCATGACGGAGACCGTGATGATCGCCTGCGGCATCTGCCAGATCAGCAGCGCGTTGTTGTAGGCGGTGATGCCGGTGCCCTGGAAACCGAGCTTGTCGGCCTCGGACCCGGCCCAGGTGGCGAGCTGGGTGACGACGATGAGGCCGGCCTGGTTGGCGAGGACGAAGAAGAACGTCCACTTGGCCAGCTTCGCGGCATGGCCGAGTCCGTGGCCGCGCCAGTCGAAGCGCAGCCGGAACTTGAAGCCCGCCTCGCGCAGATAGGGCAGCATCGCGATGGACTGCACGGCCAGGCCCAGCAGGGTGCCGATGCCGAGCAGCTGGATGCCCTCGGGGGAGATCGTGGTGGCGTCCATCTTGGTCGTGCCGTAGGAGCCGTAGACCCAGATGAACATGCCGAAGGTGAAGATGACGACGATGTTGTTGAGGACCGGGGTCCACATCATCGCGCCGAACTTGCCGCGGGCGTTGAGGATCTGGCCCATCACGACGTGCACACCCATGAAGAAGATCGTGGGCAGGCAGTAGCGGGCGAAGGTCACCGCGACGTCGAAGGTGGCCGGGTTGTCCGCGATCTTCGTGGACATCATGCGGACCAGCAGCGGGGCCGCGATCACGGTGAGCGTGACGATGCCGCCGAGAATGACCATGACGAGGGTCAGCAGCCGGTTCGCGAACGCGGTGCCGCCGTCCTCGTCGTCCTTCATCGCGCGGACCAGCAGCGGGACGAAGACGGAGTTGAGGCCGCCGCCGACGGTGAGGATGTAGATCATCGTGGGCAGGACCATCGCGACCGCGTAGGAGTCGCCGAGGGTGGCGACACCGATCGCCGCGGCGATGACCAGGGTGCGGACGAAGCCGGTGAGGCGGGAGACCAGGGTGCCGGCCGCCATCAGGGCGCTGGACTTCAGGATGCTGCCGCCACGGCCGGCGGAGCGGGGCGCGGGGACCGGGGCCGCCTGCTGCTCCGGCTCGGGCACAACAGGCTCCACGGGCGGCCCGACGGGCGCCGCGGTGGGCTGCTGGTCGCGGTACAGGTGCGCGAACGCGTCGTACGGGGGCGGCTCCTCGGCCGCGTGGGTCACCAGGTCGTCCACCCCGACGTACTGCGTGGTGGCGTCGTCGCCGTACGGCATCTGGTACTGCTGTTGCTGCGGGGGCCACGGCTGCCCGTAGGGAGGGGGCGGCGGCGGAGGGTGCGCGGCGCGGTCGTAGAGCGCCTCGCCGACGGGGTCCTGCGCGGTCGGATCCTGCTGCTGGTACGGATCGTGGGCGTAGGTGTTCTGCAGATAAGGGTCCGGCGGGACCGGGTGGGAGCCCGGGGGTGGCGGCGGTACCTGTGCGCGCGGATCTCCGGCCGGAGTCTCCCGGTCGCGGTCACCGTCGTACGGCGCGTTCATCTGCCCCACCTTATTGATTGTCCGCTGTCGAGACCCGGCCTGGCTATCGGTCCACCTTCTCACCCGGCGGGGACGGGTCCGTGTTTTCCGGGGCGGTGTCCGGAGCCGGGTCACCCGGCTGCCCGGCTCCGGCGCCGACCGCACCGTCGCTCTCCTCCAAGCCGTCCGCACCGCCCGTACCGTCCGCACCATCGGCCCCGTCAGTGCCGTCGTCGCCGTCACCGGCCGCGTCGCCGTCGTCGTCCCCGTCGGCATCGGTGCCACCCGCTCCGGCGGCCGCCTTGCGCTTGCGCTGGTTGTACATCTTCACGCCGGCCAGCGCGAGGAGCAGCAGGCCGCCGGCGATCACCAGCATCACGGTGTCGGTGATCGAGGTGACCTTGACGTTGAACGAGATCGGATCGCCGTACTTGACGCCGTCCTTGGTGTAGAGCTGGGCGGTCACCTGTGCCAGGCCGTTCGCGCCCGCCTTGGTGGGGAACTTCAGCGAGCGGGTGTGGCCGCCCTCGACGGTGACCGGCTGGGGGTCGCCGACGTCCAGCCGGATCTGCGCGCTGGAGGTGAGCCGCAGTTCCAGACCGGTGACGGCCTGCCCGAGTTCGTTCTTCACGGTGACCGGGATCGTGGCACTGCGCCCGGACAGCGTCAGGTTGGTCTTGTCCAGGATGTGCACCGAGCCCATGAGGTCGGTGAGGTAGGACCCGATGGAGTTACGGAACAGCGAGGCGCCGATGGGGTCGCCGCGCCAGGCGTTGGACATCGAGCGCAGGACCGCCGCGGTGAAGGGGACGGTGACCCGGTCCTTGCGGCTGAGGATCACCGTGAATCCGTTGAGCTGGCCCTGCGTCCGCTGGATGTCCTGGAACGCGCTGGTGCTGATCTCCTGCTTGCGCAGGTAGTCGGGGTACGCGGAGGTGCCGGGCACCTTGTGGTTGGCGGCCGGGTCCGCGGGCGCCTTGGTGGCCGCGTCGAAGCTGATGGTCTGCGCCCAGGGGCTGTGGCCGACCGCGGCGATGCCCTGGGCCATCTCCTGGGCCTGGGACGCGGTGGGCATGCGCTGCGGCGCGACGACGATGCTGCGCTGCTTGGTCGGCGCCTGCATGGTGATCATCAGGGTCTGGGAGAGGAACTCCTGGACCGCGAGGGTCGACGCCGAGGCGCTCGTCATGTCGCCCGTGAACGCCTTGGAGAGCACGGCGTCGCTGACCACCGCCGTGGTGCCGCCGCTGATCGGCCGGGCGGACGTCGGGGTGTAGTCGAGCGAGCCGGTCTCTCCGAAGCTGTCGCTGCGCGCGATCAGCTTGTCGGCGCCGCCGGCGGTGGCGATGTCCACGATCGACGGATCGACGGCGCCGTCGGCCGGCCAGGCCACATTGGAGGTCGGTTCCAGGCCGAGGATCGTGTCGACGGTCCTGACCCCCAGATCCGTGGCCGTCTTGAGGTGGCCGAGGGTCGCGGGGACGTCCTTGCCGTGATGGGCGATCGAGGCGATGTCGGTGTCGCCGAAGGGCAGCGACACCACCTCATGGCCGGCGGTCGCGGACTTCAGGTCGTTGAGCCACTGCTTGGCGTTCTCGGTGCCCGTGCCCGGCGTGGTGTGCGCGACGTCCCCGTCCGGACCCAGTACCCGGTAGCTACGGGTCATGAAGTCGACGGTGGCGAGCAGGTCCGGATCGACGACCCAGGTGATCGGCAGGGTCTTGCCCAGCTCCACCAGCTCCTGCAGCCGGCCGCCGGGGGCGAGATCCGCCGCGAGGTCGTCGTCCAGGAAGATCGGGCTCTGCTGGTCGTCGGTGTCGCTGCGCACCGCCAGATGCGGCCGGTCGGCCAGCGGCCACAGGAAAGTGAACTGGGTCGGCTTGGCCTCACCCTTCGCATACCAGGGGAGAAACGTCCGCTGGATCCCCAGGACGTGGTTGTAGGCCTCGTCGGCGGTCTGGCCGTTGAGGGTGACTCCCAGCTGGTAGACGCCGTCAGTACCCAGCTCCAGGGCGCTCACGGGCACCTTCAGGGAGAAGGCGCTGCTCGCGCCGGACGGGATGTCCGCCAGCTTGGCCGTGTGCTCGGTGATCAGGCTGCCGTCGTCCCCGGTGCTCCCGGTGCGTGCGGCGGCGGAGCTGATCGCGCTGCGGCTGGTCAGCGGGCTGCTGGAGGAGACCCGCAGTCCGGCCTCGGCATGGGTGATCGTGGCCCGTCCGGTGTTGGTGACGGTGCCCTCGACGGTGATCGTGCCGTCCTTGGCCGGGGTGACCGGGTCCACGGATTCCAGGGACACCTGGGCGGTCCGTGATCCGGTACCGGCCGAGGCGGCGTAGGAGGCGGGTGCGGCGTGCACCTGCAGCAGGCCCGCGAAGAGCGACGCCCCGGCGATCAGCGCGGCCGCGCGGCGTAGCCGCCGCGGACGAGCCGTGGGTGTACCGGGTGACTGTGCCGCCTCGCCCACTCG
The DNA here is from genome assembly GCF_010548325.1 of Streptomyces sp. SID13666. Classification (NCBI taxonomy): domain Bacteria; kingdom Bacillati; phylum Actinomycetota; class Actinomycetes; order Kitasatosporales; family Streptomycetaceae; genus Streptomyces; species Streptomyces sp. SID13666. The sequence continues at coordinate 121,323 of NZ_JAAGLX010000024.1, forward strand.
TTTGCCCGTCCTGTCGTCAATCGGATGTGCGTCCTGGCATGTTAACGATCGGGCGAGAGGCAAAGTGCTGCGGACTGCTCCATGTGGACCGGGCACATAACGCGGAGGCCAGGAGGCTCGCGGCCACGTACCCTTTTACGTTGTGCCGAATGCCAACAATGACCCCCAGATCCAGCAGGCCCCTCACACGGTCGCGCCGGTCGCCGAAGACCTCGGCCGCCGCTTCCAGGAAGCCGGCTTCAAGCTCGCCCTCGTCGGCGGCTCGGTCCGTGACACCCTGCTCGGCAGGCTCGGCAACGACCTGGACTTTACGACCGACGCCCGCCCGGAACAGGTGCTGAAGATCATCCGGCCCTGGGCGGAGGCCGTGTGGGAGGTCGGTATCGCCTTCGGCACCGTCGGGTGCATGAAGGACGGCTTCCAGGTCGAAGTCACCACCTACCGGTCCGAGGCGTACGACCGGACCTCCCGCAAGCCCGAGGTCTCCTACGGCGACACCATCGAGGAGGATCTGGTCCGCCGCGATTTCACGGTCAACGCGATGGCCGTCGCGCTGCCGGGAAGCGTCTTCGTCGACCCGTACGGCGGCCTCGACGACCTGGCCGGACGGCTGCTGCGCACTCCCGGTACGCCGGAGGACTCCTTCTCCGACGACCCGCTGCGGATGATGCGCGCCGCGCGCTTCGCGGCCCAGCTGGACTTCGAGGTCGCTCCCGAGGTCGTCGCCGCGATGACGGCGATGGCGGACCGTATCGAGATCGTCTCGGCGGAGCGGGTGCGGGACGAGCTGAACAAGCTCATCCTCTCGGACAACCCGCGCAAGGGTCTGCGGCTGCTGGTCGACACCGGGCTGGCGGAGCGGGTACTGCCGGAGCTCTCGGCGCTGCGCCTGGAGCGTGACGAACACCACCGGCACAAGGACGTCTACGAGCACTCGCTGACCGTCCTGGAGCAGGCCATCGACCTGGAGACGGACGGCCCCGACCTGGTGCTGCGGCTGGCCGCGCTGCTGCACGACATCGGAAAGCCGCGGACCCGGCGCTTCGAGTCCGACGGCCGGGTCTCCTTCCACCACCACGAGGTGGTGGGCGCGAAGATGACCAAGTCCAGGATGGCCAAGCTCAAGTACCCCAACGACATGATCAAGGACGTCGCGAGGCTCGTCGAGCTGCATCTGCGGTTCCACGGGTACGGCACCGGGGAGTGGACGGACTCCGCCGTCCGGCGTTACGTGCGGGACGCGGGCCCGCTGCTGGGCCGGCTGCACAAGCTCACCCGGTCCGACTGCACGACACGGAACAAGCGCAAGGCGGCGGCACTCTCCCGTACCTATGACGGGCTGGAGGAGCGGATCGGCGAGCTCCAGGAGCGGGAGGAGCTCGATTCGATCCGCCCGGACCTGGACGGCAACCAGATCATGCAGATCCTGGATGTCCCGCCCGGTCCGGTGATCGGCAAGGCCTACCAGTTCCTGCTGGAGCTGCGGCTGGAGAACGGCCCGATGGCCGAGGAGGACGCGATCGCCGCACTCAAGGAGTGGTGGGCGACGCAGGGCTGACCGCTCCGGCGGATGCGATGTTCCACGTGGAACATGGCACGGCCCGGATAGGCCCGGATAGGCCCGGACAGCGAGAGGGGCGATGTTCCACGTGGAACATCGCCCCTGCGTGCGTCCGTGAACCGGGTGGGACCAGGTGGGACTACTTGTCCTTCAGGCAGAGCAGGAAGTCGCTGCCGCTACCGGACTCGGTGTACTGGTAGCGGAAGTCCGGTGCTGCCGCCGAGCACTTCTCTCCGGCCTCGGTGCTGCCGTACGTGCCACTAATCACCGCCAGCACCTTGTACTGCGCCTTGGCGTCCGTGCAGGAGACGACCTCCAGGTCCGGGTTGGTGTTGCTGGTGCTACCTCGGTGCATGCAGTCGCCGACGGCGGCCGTGCTGGCGCTCTTGTCGAGCGCGTTCACCCCGATGATCGCGGCGATCACGATGAGCGGGACCAGGACGCCGTAGGCACCCACCCGCCCGAAGATCGGCTTTCCGGGCTCGCGGGGCGGTCCCCAGCCGCCGGTGGGCGCGGGGAGCTTGTTGAACTTGCCGCGTGCGCCCAGGTTGATGAGCAGGGTGACCGGCGTGATGACGAACGAGGCGATGCCCCACCAGCCCTGCCACAGGGTCTTGGTGGTCATGTCGCGGTGCGTGGCTATGCCGCAGGAGCGGCAGTAGTTGGCCTTCAACTTGAGGAATCGCATGATGACCAGGAAGCCCTGGTGACCGCGGACCGTGGCGTGGACTGCGGGGTAGCCACCGCAGAAGGTGCACGCGCCGGGCTGGGCTCCCTGCTGGGGATACGGCTGCGCCCCCTGCTGCCCGAACGGGTTGCCGCCCTGCGGCGGTTGCGGCTGGCCGTACGGGTTCCCGCCCTGGGGCGGCTGCGGCTGCCCGTACGGGTTGCCGCCCTGCTGGTACTGCGGTGGCGGTGAAGTGGTCATGGGTGTCCCCCGAATGGGATGTATGAGCGACGTAAGAACGGGCGAACACTACTGGAGACCCCTGACACGGAGCATCGCCAGGGCCACCACCGCGTACAGCAGGGCCAGTAGGGCGATCAGCAGAGCGGACCGGCCGTCCGGCGGAAGCATCAGGGCGGCGACCGCCGCGGCGCCGACGAAGGCGACGTTGAAGGCCACGTCGTAGAGCGAGAAGACCCGTCCCCGGTACGCGTCGTCGACCGAGGACTGGACGACGGTGTCGGTGGCGATCTTGGCGCCCTGGGTGCAGATGCCCAGGGCGAAGGCGGCCACCAGCATGGGCGCGGGGTCGAACGGCAGGGCCAGCGGCGGGAGAAGCACGGCGGCGGACCCGGCGCAGACCGTGATCCAGCCGGCGGTGCCGAAGCGGGCGGTGGCCCAGGGCGTGACGACGGCGGCGGCGAAGAAGCCCGCACCCGAGACCCCCACCGCGAGTCCGAGCAGGGCCAGCCCACCGCTGCCGTCGTCGCCCGGCCGGTCCGACGCGGTGTTCCAGGCGTAGCGGCACAGCATCAGCAGGACGACGGTGAGTGCGCCGTAACAGAAGCGCAGGGCGGTCATGGCGGCCATGGCCCGCACCGCGGCCGGGCGGCTGCGCAGATGGCGCAGCCCCTCCGCGAGGCCGTGCACGGTGCCGGTCAGCGCTGTGCCGAGGCGTGGTTGGACGAGGTCCGGGTCGGGGCCGAGGAGGTCGCGGTCCAGGGCGAGGGCGGCCAGGCCCGCGCAGAGGTAGACGAACGCGGCGAGCAGCACCACGGTCGCGTCGGCTCCGGCGCCCTTGGCGAGGCCGAGGTGGACGAGGAAGGCGAGGCCGCCGCCGGCCGTCGCGGCCAGCGTTCCCGCTGTCGGCGACAGCGAGTTGGCCATCACGAGCCGCTCCCGGTCCACGACGCGCGGCAGCGCGGCCGACAGCCCGGCCAGGACGAAGCGGTTGACGGCGGTGACGGACAGCGCCGACAGATAGAACAGCCAGTCCGGGACATGCGCCAGGATCAGCGCGGCCGTGCCGCAGGACAGCACCGCGCGCAGCAGGTTGCAGTACAGCAGGACCTGGCGGCGCCGCCAGCGGTCCAGCAGCACCCCGGTGAACGGCCCCAGCAGCGAGTACGGCAGCAGGAGCACGGCCATCGCGGAGGCGATGGCGGCGGGGGACGCCTGCTTCTCGGGCGAGAACACGACGTACGTGGCGAGCGCGACCTGGAAGACGCCGTCGGACAGTTGGGACAGCAGGCGCACCGCGAGCAGCCGCCGGAAGTCGCGCAGCCGCAGCAGTACGCGGAGATCGCGCACAACAGCCATGGGCACAGCCTCACATGACGCGTCAGGCCCCGGGTGCACCACCCGGGGCCTGACGGTTACGCGTCGTGCGTGATCGGCGGTTCAGCGGCGATCAATGGCGATCGGCGGTTACGTGCCGATCGACCGGTGAGCCAGAGCCGGCTGGGCTCAGCGCTCGACCTCGCCCTTGATGAACTTCTCGACGTTGTCGCGGGCCTCGTCGTCGAAGTACTGCACCGGCGGGGACTTCATGAAGTACGAGGACGCCGAGAGGATCGGGCCACCGATGCCGCGGTCCAGGGCGATCTTCGCGGCACGCACCGCGTCGATGATGACGCCGGCCGAGTTCGGGGAGTCCCAGACCTCGAGCTTGTACTCCAGGCTCAGCGGGACGTCACCGAAGGCGCGGCCCTCGAGGCGGACGAACGCCCACTTGCGGTCGTCGAGCCACGCCACGTAGTCCGACGGGCCGATGTGCACGTTGTCGGCACCCAGGTCGCGGTCGATCTGCGAGGTGACGGCCTGCGTCTTCGAGATCTTCTTCGACTCGAGGCGGTCGCGCTCCAGCATGTTCTTGAAGTCCATGTTGCCGCCGACGTTCAGCTGCATGGTGCGCTCCAGCAGGACACCGCGGTCCTCGAAGAGCTTCGCCATCACACGGTGCGTGATCGTGGCGCCGACCTGCGACTTGATGTCGTCACCGACGATCGGCACACCGGCCTCGGTGAACTTGTCCGCCCACTCCTTGGTGCCGGCGATGAAGACCGGGAGGGCGTTGACGAACGCGACCTTGGCGTCGATGGCGCACTGCGCGTAGAACTTCGCAGCGACCTCGGAGCCGACGGGCAGGTAGCAGACGAGAACGTCGACCTGACGGTCCTTGAGGATCTTGACGATGTCGACCGGGGCCGCGTCCGACTCCTCGATGGTCTCGCGGTAGTACTTGCCGAGACCGTCGTGGGTGTGACCGCGCTCGACGGTGACACCGCTCTGCGGAACGTCGCAGATCTTGATCGTGTTGTTCTCGCTGGCGCCGATGGCGTCCGCGAGGTCGAGGCCGACCTTCTTCGCGTCGACATCGAAGGCGGCCACGAACTCGACGTCACGCACGTGGTAGTCACCGAACTGCACGTGCATGAGGCCAGGCACGCGGCCGTTCGGGTCGGCGTCCTTGTAGTACTCGACACCCTGCACCAGCGACGCGGCGCAGTTGCCCACGCCAACAATGGCTACGCGAACCGAACCCACGGTTGCTCCCTGTGTAATCGTCACGCGGTTCCCCGGTCTCCGGGTTGGCCGCCATGTTCTTGAGTGTTGCGGTCTTGTGTGTTGTCGTCCTGCTCGGCCGACGGGCGCGTGGTGCGCCCGTTGCGCTCGGTCTCGATCAGCTCGTTGAGCCAGCGGACCTCGCGCTCCACCGATTCCATGCCGTGCCGTTGCAGCTCGAGCGTGTAGTCGTCGAGCCGCTCACGGGTGCGCACCAACGAGGCGCGCATCTTGTCCAGGCGTTCCTCGAGGCGGCTGCGCCGCCCCTCGAGGACGCGCATCCGAACGTCCCGTGACGTCTGGCCGAAGAAGGCGAAACGAGCCGCGAAGTGCTCGTCCTCCCATGCGTCCGGCCCTGAGTGGGCGAGGAGCTCCTCGAAGTGCTCCTTGCCCGCCGTGGTCAGCCGGTAGACGATCTTCGCCCGGCGGCCGACGAGGGGAGCGGCCAGCGGATCCACGTCCGGAACCGTCTCCTCGATCAACCAGCCCTGGGCGACCAGCGTCTTCAGGCAGGGATAAAGGCTGCCGTAGCTGAACGCGCGGAACACACCGAGCGAGGTGTTGAGCCGCTTGCGCAGCTCGTAACCGTGCATCGGGGATTCGCGCAGCAGGCCGAGAACAGCGAATTCGAGGATCCCGGAGCGCTTGCTCACTGCCCCCGCCTCTCCGTCCTGGCCACCGCTGAACCCGGGTCCGCCCCGGTGTGTGGTGGTGCTTGTGCCGACTCGATGTATCGAGTCGATACATCGCGACGATAGAACGGCTTGATCTATCTGGCAAGGCGGCCCGCGGTGACCGGTGTCACATCGGGAAACCTGTGAAGGCCCAGCCGCCCGTTATGTGATGAAGGTTGGTGTCACAGGGCTTTTGAGCCTGCGTACTCTGTTCGCCATGCAGAGCACCGGGAACCCTGTGACGCGCGTGAGCGTCTTGGTCCTGGGTGCAGTGCGGCCTGACACTGCCGCACTCAGGGGGACCCACGGATATTCATTGCCGCCTTCAGGCGATCCCGCCTGTTCTAGGAGTAGCTGTTCATGAGCGATCACCGTCGCAAGTCGCCGCAGTCGCCCGGCGGCGGCCGCGCAGCCGCCCGGCGCGGAGCGCAGCAGCAACCGCCGCCGCCGTCCGGTGGCCGGCGCGCCGCAAACCCGCCGTCCCAGGGACCGTCATCGGGCGGATCCGCCGGTGACGGGCCTTCCTATCCCGGCCGCGCGGCTGCTCGCCGTGCTTCGCAGGGCGGTCGCCGCCGTGCGGCGACCGCCGCCGAGGGCGCGGGTGTCGCGGAAGGCGCGGGCGGTTCCGGTGGCGGCGGGCGCCGCAGGACCGGCGGTGGTGGCAGCGGCAGCGGCAGTGGCAGTGGTCCCGGCCGTCCCCCGAAGAAGCGCTTCATCGACTATCCGCGCTGGGGCAAGACCGGCTGGCGCCACTGGATGCCGTCCTGGAAGCAGGTCACGTCGCTGACCATCGCGTTCCTCGGCACGCTGGTCGGTATCGCGGGCATCGCGTACGCGATGGTGAAGGTCCCGAACGTGAACCTGGCCGCCACCGCGCAGAACAACGTCTACTACTGGGACGACAACACCCCGATGATCGCGACCGGCGGGGAGATCAACCGCCAGATCGTGCCCATCGAGGCGATCCCGAAGGCGATGCAGAACGCGGTCATCTCCGCGGAGAACAAGAGCTTCGAGGGCGACAGCGGCGTCGACCCCATGGGTATCGCGCGAGCCCTGAAGAACATGGCCACCGGCGGTGAGGTGCAGGGTGGTTCGACGATCACCCAGCAGTACGTCAAGAACTCCCGGCTCGACCAGTCGCAGACGATCACTCGTAAGTTCAAGGAACTGTTCATCTCGATAAAGGTCGGCGCCAGTGTGAGGAAGCCGGACATCATGGCCGGCTACCTCAACACCTCCTACTACGGGCGGGGTGCCTACGGGATCCAGGCCGCGGCCCGGACGTACTTCGGGGTCGACTCCGACAAGCTCAACCCGAGCCAGTGCGCGTTCCTTGCCGCGCTGCTCAAGGGCCCGACGTACTTCGACCCGGCCGGTGCGGTGGACATCGACCAGCACGCCACCCCCGAGGCCAACAAGGCACGGTCCATGGACCGCTGGAAGTGGATCCTTGACGAGGAGGTCAAGGACGGCCGCCTGGAGCCCGCGGATCGCGCGAAGTACACGGCGTACCCGATGCCGGGCCCGGTGAAGAAGAACGCGCAGATGGCCGGGCAGATCGGCTATCTGGTGGGGCTGGCCAAGTCCTACGTCACCAGCAACACCAACGTCACGGCCGACATGCTGACCAAGGGCGGCTACCAGATCCACACCACCTTCAACAAGAAGAAGGTGGCGGAGCTGGAGGCGTCGATCAAGGCGGTCCGCGACAAGAACCTGAAGCCGGACACCCGCAAGGACACCTCGGGGAAGAACACCACCCTGGACAAGGACGGCGGGTTCGTCGACAAGTTCGTGCAGTTCGGTGGCGCCTCGATCAACCCCAAGGACGGCGCGATCATCGCCATCTACGGCGGTACCGACGCGACGCAGCACTTCACCAACAACGCCGACGAGACCGGCGCGCAGGTCGGGTCCACCTTCAAGCCGTTCGTCCTGGCGGCCGCGATGACGCACGGATCGCGTGACCCCAAGGGGGGGCCGGAGCAAGGTGACGACGAGCGCACCAAGGTCTCGCCGAAGAGCATCTTCAGCGGTAAGAACGACCTGAAGATCAACACCTACGACGGCAAGCCCTGGCACGACAACAAGGGCGACGAGTGGACCCAGCCGAACGACGACGGCGAGTCCGAGGCGAAGGTCACGCTGCGCGAGGCCATGGAAAAGTCGATGAACTCCCCCTACGTCCAGCTCGGTATGAACGTGGGCACCGACAAGGTGCATGACGCCGCGATCGCGGCGGGTCTGCGGCCCTCCTCGTCGAACGGTCTGAACGACTACAAGAACAGCGTCACGTACTCGATCGGCACCTCGTCGCCCAGCGCGATCCGGATGGCCGGGGCGTACGCGACGTTCGCCGCGAACGGCACGCAGAACGACCCGTACTCGGTCACCAGCGTGTCGGACAAGAGCGGACAGATCTACAAGCACGAGAAGAAGTCGAAGGTCGCCTTCGAGACGAACGTGGCCGACACCGTCACCAACGTGCTGCAGGGCGTGGTCCAGAAGGGCACCGGCGAGCCGGCGAAGCTCGACGACGGCCGCGAGGCCGCGGGCAAGACCGGTACCACCGACGACAACAAGTCGGCCTGGTTCATCGGCTACACGCCGGCGCTGTCGACCTCGATCGGTATGTGGCGACTGGACGACAAGGCCGAGGCCAGCAAGAAGACCTTCCTGTCGATGTACGGGACCGCCGGCAAGGCGAAGATGCACGGTAATTCGTTCCCGGCGCAGATCTGGCACGACTACATGACCGAGGCCCTCAAGGGCACCCCGAAGCAGACCTTCAACGAGCCGTCGAGCGATCCCGGCGAGGTGATGTACGCGCCGGGCACCAGCCCGACGCCCACGCCGTCGCAGACGACGCCCAGCCAGACCCCGTCGACGACCAAGCCTCCGACGACGCCCACGACGACGCCGCCCACGTCGCCGTCGAACACGCCGAGCGGTACGCCGCCGACGTCCTGCGGGCCGCTCGACTGGCCGCCGTGCAACCACACACCCGGTGGTGGCGGCAGCACCTCGCCCACGCCCTCGACCACCCCGCCCCGCAACAACGGCGGCGGTGGGAACAACAACGGTTTCTCCGACTGACGGATGAGCCGTCAGCAGTGCGGCCGGGGCCGCGGAGGGCCAATGCCCTCCGCGGCCTCCTGCCTTCCGGGGCCATGCGGCAGGATGTCCGGCATGACGAGCGTGCGCGAAGACGACCAGCTGGAGGCCCTCGTGCCGCCGACCGACGAGGATCCGCTGGCCGCATCCGCCAGCGAGGTCATCGGCGGGCCGC
>NZ_JAAGLX010000250.1:0-382 GCF_010548325.1 Streptomyces sp. SID13666
CGTGATCGAGAGGGCTTCTCACTCGACTCCGAGAAGTCTCGTGACGGCCAAGCCCTGACCGCTGCCGAAGCAGGCACACAGCCCACTGCAACTCAGGGTGTGTTTCCCTCCCGGCCTGAGCGCCTGGATTCCCACGCAAGATCAGGGATGAGTCACATGACTAACGCCCTCCGCTCCCCCGTCGCCTTCTCGGTGCTCGCCGGGGTCCTCATCGGCGCCCTGTTCCTCGTCGGTACCGGCGCCGATCCGGTCGCCGCGTACGGCGCGGTGCTCAGCGGTTCGCTCGGCGCCGACGGCATCGGGTCGACGCGGACCACCCTGACGAGCGGGCTGGGTCTGGCCCCCGCGCTGGGCGTGCCGTTGCGCGCCGGGCTCATCCACC
>NZ_JAAGLX010000251.1:0-381 GCF_010548325.1 Streptomyces sp. SID13666
ATTCGGAGAAGTACTTCAGGGTGGAGGAGGCTCCGGCGCCGGCGCGTGTGGCGGTGTTGAGGTTGTGGACCCGCCTTACCCTGCGTCCCGGCGCCCCTTTGCAGTCCCCCTGCCGCGCCGCATTCCAGGCCCCCGAATCCACCTCGTCGTCATATCTCGACATCGAGATACCTGGGGGCAGCCTGCCCGAAATCAATCTTGACGTCAAGATATTTGAATTCGACAAGTCATCTGGGTTCGTCGTCGAGGCCGACATCGGCCTTGGCCAATCTCCGCGTGCCGCTGCGGTGGCCGACTCCCGACCCGGCTCTCCGCCGCACCGGGCGGCACACTGTGCATCCCTTGATCCGGAACCCCGGCCGAATGGACATCCGCACGCCT
>NZ_JAAGLX010000252.1:0-381 GCF_010548325.1 Streptomyces sp. SID13666
TGTGTCGCGAAAGGGGCGCAAAGCGCCCCTATGGCCCTCAAGTCCAGCTCAGGATCGGCCACTTGTTGATCTCGGCATGCTCCCGCAACACCGCATCGGGGTTCACCACATGCGGATGATCCACCTTCAACAACAACGGCAAATCGTTCCGCGAATCGGAATAGAAACTCGCCCCCTCCAGGTCCTCCTGCTCCTGGTCCAGCCATTCCAGCAACCGCGTGATCTTCCCTTCGCGATAGGTCAGTACCCCATGGGTCTTGCCGGTATACACCCCGTTCACCGCCTCCAGCTCGATTGCCAGGTATTCGTCCACCCCCAGCCGCTCCGCAATCGGCCCGACCAGGTGGGTACCAGACGCGGAAATGATAAGGATACGGTCCC
>NZ_JAAGLX010000253.1:0-381 GCF_010548325.1 Streptomyces sp. SID13666
CCGGTTTGTCCCCGCGCGTGACCTTCACCGAGGGGGGCGCACGCCGAATTCCATGCGCCCTGCTTATGCCGACCGACTACGACGGCGTCACTCGCCTCCCTGTCCTCATGGACCCCTACGGCGGTCCGCACGGCCCCCGCGTGGTCGCCGCGCACAACGCGCACCTCACCTCGCAGTGGTTCGCCGACCAGGGGTTCGCGGTGGTCGTGGCCGACGGGCGAGGTACGCCGGGGCGGTCGCCCGCCTGGGAGAAAGCCGTCCACGGCGACTTCACGGTGTCGCTGGACGACCAGGTCGACGCCCTGCTCGACCTCGCCGAGCGTTACCCGCTCGACCTCTCCCGGGTGGCGATCCGGGGCTGGTCGTACGGCGGCTGGCTCG
>NZ_JAAGLX010000254.1:0-380 GCF_010548325.1 Streptomyces sp. SID13666
CGTCGGTGACTACCTCATCGGCATCGTGCTGAAAACCTTCGACCTCTATGTGTATGAAGGCGAAGCCGGCAAGTCCGAGCGCTGGCTGGGCCTGTGGACCGTGTTCTACTGGGCGTGGTGGATCTCCTGGGGCCCGTTCGTCGGTATGTTCATTGCCCGCATCTCCAAGGGGCGCACCGTGCGCGAACTGGTCAGCGGCGTACTGTTGATCCCGCTGGGCTTCACCCTGGCCTGGTTGTCGATCTTCGGCAACACCGCGCTGGACCTGGTGATCAACCGGGGCGCCGTGGAGCTGGGCAAGACCGCCCTGGAGCAGCCGTCGATGTCGATCTACCAGCTGCTGGAATATTTCCCGGCGGCCAAGATCGTGATCGGTGTAG
>NZ_JAAGLX010000255.1:0-380 GCF_010548325.1 Streptomyces sp. SID13666
GTCACCAGCTCACCCAGCGAAGCACTCCCGGCCGGCATGCCGAAACCGAGAAAATCCAGCGCAGTCAGGGTAGTGATCGCACCGGTCAGCATGAACGGCACATAGGTCAGCGTCGCGTTCATGGCATTGGGCAAGATGTGCCGCAGCATCACCTGGCTGTCCGGCAACCCCAGCGCCCGGGCAGCCTTCACGTACTCCAGGTTGCGACCGCGCAGGAACTCGGCGCGTACCACATCGACCAGGGTCAGCCAGGAGAACAACGCCATGATCCCCAGCAGCCACCAGAAGTCCGGCTCGACGAACCCGCTCAGGATGATCAGCAGGTACAGTACCGGCAACCCTGACCAAACCTCCAGCAGACGCTGGCCGAACAGGGCTAC
>NZ_JAAGLX010000256.1:0-380 GCF_010548325.1 Streptomyces sp. SID13666
TCGCCCCGGACCTGTCCCTGCCCCACATGCGCGAACGCTGGACCACCCCAGCGGAGATCGCCGACGACAGCAGCGACCAGAACCGTCCCACGCTGCCGCCGGTGACCGGCCCCGCGTTCGCACGCCGCCGCGCCACCACTGCCGCCTGGCAGGCGCTGCTCGTCATCGACAACGGCGACGACGACGGCCTGATCGCAGGGCAGATCTTGCCGAGGGCGGTGCGGCCGGAGGACTCCGCCAGTTCCATGGCCGCGGCGGCCTCGCTCAGCGGGAAGCGGGCGGCGATCCTCGCGGTGAGGACGCCGTCGCGCAGCAGACCGAAGACATGGGTGAGGTCGGTGCGCGTCCGGGCCCGGAACGCCTCGCGCTTGGCCGAGTCG
>NZ_JAAGLX010000257.1:0-379 GCF_010548325.1 Streptomyces sp. SID13666
AGACGGTGATCTTCGACCTCACCGACGGGGTCCCGGAACACAACCTCAAGGTGCTCGGGGACTTCGTACGCAGGCTCGACGGCCTGGCCACCGCCGACCAGAAGACGGCGGGTGCCAACGTGACGTGGAAGCAGGTGCCCTCCGAAGCCGTCGTGGACTTCCTCACCCGCTACGAGCCCGACCGCATGGCCCAGAGGGTTCGCCCCCGCTTCATCGCGAAGTACATCGAACAGTGCATGGCCGTAGGTGAGCTCCCGAAGTGGACTGTAGTCCTGGTCGGCAAGCAGGCAGCCGAAGACCCGCAGGACATCGCCGGTTACAGCCTGGGGCCCGTGAAGCGGTCGCCACTCAACGACGTCGAAAGCGACGGTCGGTACAC
>NZ_JAAGLX010000258.1:0-364 GCF_010548325.1 Streptomyces sp. SID13666
GAGGGGTTAAGGCTCCCAGTAGACGACTGGGTTGATAGGCCAGATGTGGAAGCCCGGTAACGGGTGGAGCTGACTGGTACTAATAGGCCGAGGGCTTGTCTAACTATTTTTGCTTCGCGTCCACTGTTTGGTTCCCGGGTTGCGAACAGTCGCTCCGGTTGAACCAGTACTACTTAAATTGAAAAGTGTGCTTGTTCGCTTGGCACTGTCAATAATCCCGTTCAGCGGGATGGCCCGATAGTGTTTCGGTGGTCATAGCGTTAGGGAAACGCCCGGTTACATTCCGAACCCGGAAGCTAAGCCTTTCAGCGCCGATGGTACTGCAGGGGGGACCCTGTGGGAGAGTAGGACGCCGCCGAACAAT
>NZ_JAAGLX010000259.1:0-294 GCF_010548325.1 Streptomyces sp. SID13666
GTCTGGTCGACCGGTACGCCCGCCCAGCGCGAGAAGGCGCTGGCCGTGGTCAACGAAGCCCGTAAGAAGCTCTACCTCATCCTCGCCGAAGAGGACTGAGGCCGGAGAAGTCCGACCCACGAGCCGGCCCGGGGCACTATGCCCCGGGCCGGCTCGACGCGCGGACGACGAGCCGGGTCGGCACGATCCACGGCTCGGCCGGCTCCGCCGGATCGGCGTCGAGCAGTCCGCGCAGCGCCTTGACGGCCGCCGAGCCCAGCGCGCGCTGGTCCTGGGCGACGGTCGTCAGGGCCG